>JACDDL010000263.1 GCA_013817045.1 Actinomycetota bacterium
CGCGGACCACGTCGTGGCCGGCGACGAGCGCCGAGCCGGAGGTGGGGCGCAGGAGGGTGGTGAGGATGCGGACCAGGGTGGTCTTGCCCGCGCCGTTGGGGCCGAGGAAGCCGTAGATCTCGCCGGTGTGGACCTGGAGGTCGAGGTTGTCGACGGCGCGGATGGGGGCGCGGGGGGAGCCGAAGTCGCGGATGAGGGCGGTGACTTCGACGGCGGGCGAGCGGTGCCGCGGACCAGGCTCAGGACTGCTCGCCGAGGATCTGCCGTTCGGTTCTGAACGCAAGGCGGCGGACGATCGAGACGTTCCGGCGTCGGCAACTCGACGGTCAGTCATCCGCACTCCTGAGACCTGTTGAACGGCGAGCGCCTACTCGTCGAGATTGTCGAGGTCCGAGCGTCACGACGAGCCAGACTAGTCGCTCCCACCTGTCGAAAAGTCGGCCGTGCGCATCTGCTCCAGCTAGGGCCGGCGCCAGTGGGGGTGTGCTTGTGCGGCATCCCGGGGTAGGGCGTTACCAGGGTGGCGCGAAGCAGTCGCCTCGGTGTGCGATCCTTCAGGCACGCAAGCGACTGGTCCCGACGCGCACCTCGACAGCTGCCAGGAATCAAAGTGGCCACGACACGCGAAACAGAGCATTCAGTCCATTTCGAACGGCCACCTCTGAACGAGGTTGTGTTCTCCGTTCAGTTTGACGGCGATGTTATCGACGAAGTGGCAGCGCTCTCGCGGTTCTGGCCGAAGATCCAACCGCAGTTTCCTAATCTCAAGAAGCAGCCCCCCTTCCCGCCGGCGACCGAAGACTTCGGCGTTCCGGGACCTCAGAGTGGGCCCCAGGTACAGTTTCTTACGGGCCCACCATCTCATCGGTACTGGTTCTTGTCCGAAGATGGTACGAAGCTTATCCAGGTGCAGGGTGATCGCTTCCTGTTCAACTGGAGACAAGTCGTTGGTGATGAGGAGTATCCACGTTTCGCGACACTCTTCCCTGAGTTCATAGGCCACCTCAGAACCTTCTTAGGGACTCTTGACTCCAGTGCCACTCCCGCATGGTGCGAGCTGAGCTACATCAATCCTGTACCAACTACGGGAGAGCAATTAGGTACTCATGGACAACTAGCGCAGATACTCAATTACCTCGTTCGCGATCCCGAGAGGCAGGTACTCCCAGTCGTCGAGGACGCGCAGCTACAGCAGCGGTTTCGCATTCTCGACGAACGTACCGGCGAGCCTACCGGCCGACTCTATGTGACGGCTGTACCGGGATTTCGTAACTCTGACTCTCTTCCTGTGTACGTGATTACTCTCCTTGCTCGAGGGCGTGCCGAGCACGGGGAGCTGCCAGAGTCGCTAGTAGCATTTTTCGACCGAGCTCACGACCTGATCGTCGGCGGGTTCAGAGAGGTAACCACTCCTGCGATGCACGAGCTATGGGGGCTCCGCCGCTCGTGATTCCCATGGCTCAAGAGGGAGAGTTGCTCGTGGGCAGTGGTAGCTTTAGATCGGCCGGCCCGATCGGGCTGACCATGCCGGTCAGCAGGGATCCACGTGGGCCCGACCGCTCGTTACTCTGGATGGCGTACGATTCCCACGCGACTTGGGCTGCGGTGACCTTGAACGCCGCGCAGGCCTTCGGTTGGACGACGACAGTCACGACGAGGGAGTACGCGGACGCATCCGAGCGACCGGTGTACCTGGTTGACCAGTTCGCCGCTGAGGCCGTGGCAGATGGATGGGAGCGCGACAATCTGCACCGGTCAGCGCTAGCCAATGCCGCGAGACAGCCCGCTTTCCAGAGGTTGGTGAAGCTCGGCGGGTCCGCTATCTCGCTTGCGCTCAAGCGACTCGGCGGAAGTCAGCGCCCCCTATGGCTCCTCTTCCTGAGCGTGACCACAACCGATCGTCCAGCGGCCGGAGCCGAGACCGTCGAAGATGCGGCCGAAGCATGGCGGCGCTGGGGACGGCGGCATCGATACATCTAAGTGGGCGAACGTCGTCGGATCGATGACCGGTTTCCGCGGCTCGCCACTGACGGGTATGAGATAACAAGTCAGCCCGACGACACCTACAATTGCGTCGCATGGGTAGCGCGAGACCTGCGTCGCTGGTGGCATCCAGGCGACATCGATGGCTTCTACTGGCCCGACGAGTTAGGTGAGGGCGACTCTCTGACCGATTACATTGCCGTGTTTGGGTATCTCGGCTTTTCGGCTTGCAGCGATGGCGCACTAGTGCCCGGTGTCGAGAAGATCGCTGTGTATGGTCGCGACGATGAATTCGATCATGTCGCCTTCCAACGCACGGATGGAAGCTGGTCTTCCAAGCTTGGCGAGTTAAGCGATATACGTCATCCGTACGACCACTCGCTAAGTGGCTCAGGGCCCTTCGAATATAAGCCGGTTGTTCTCTACATGCAACGCGCCCGCCTACCGCATCAGTTAGCCGAGACGGGCCTCATTCTTCCGTAGCTTGTGCGCCCCCCGGGTGGTCGGTCACCAACGTCGCCCTGGCATGGACGGCCGAGGAGCGCTCCGGCCACGGTGGCCCCGAACTTGTGACCGTTAGTCCGAAGTTCGACGCCTCCGGCTGGTAGGTGCCCCTGCTGACCAACCTCGGCGCGGGGCGCCTTCATGCAGCCGTGCGCGAGCGTCCCGCCGGCGGCATGGTTGGCGATCACCACGAGGTAATCCGCGGGCCGCCCGCCGAACCCGTCCACGACCAAGGGAGAACTATGCCTGACGAACGCCGCACGCTAACCAACCGCCAGGGCCACCCGGTCGCGGACAACCAGAACCAGCGCACGGTCGGGGACCGAGGACCAGCCACCCTCGGGAACTACCAGTTCCTCGAGAAGATCAGCCACTTCGATCGCGAGCGCATTCCCGAGCGGGTCGTGCACGCACGCGGGACCATCCTCGTACGGCTACTTCGAGGCCTACGGGACCTGGGGCGACGAGCCGATCTCCAGGTACACGCGGGCCAAGCTCTTCCAGGAGCAGGGCCAGCGCACCGACGTGGCCCTGCGCTTCTCCACGGTCGCCGGCGGGCGTGACTCCTCGGAGGCGGCGCGCGACCCGCGCGGCTTCGCGGTCAAGTTCTACACCGAGGACGGCAACTGGGACCTGGTCGGCAACAACCTGGGCGTCTTCTTCATCCGTGACGCGATCAAGTTCCCGGACTTCATCCACTCCCAGAAGCCCGATCCGGTCACCTTCCGTCAGGAGGCCAACCGGCAGTTCGACTTCATCTCGCAGAGCCCGGAGTCGATGCACATGGGTCATGCTGCTGATGAGCGCGCGGCATCCCCGCTAGCTACCGCACCATGCAGGGCTTCGGCGTCAACACCTACAAGTGGGTCAACGAGCAGAACGAGACCGTGCTCGTGAAGTACCACTGGATCCCCAAGCAGGGCGTTCTCAGTTGGACCGACGCCGCCGACGCCGCCGCCGTCCAGGCCGACGACCTCGGCGCCCACACCGAGGACCTCCGCGCCGCCATCGAGCGTGGCGACTACCCGGAGTGGGAGCTTCGCGTGCAGATCATGCCCGACGGCGAGAACCACGAGCTCGACTTCGACCCGCTCGACGACACAAAGGTGTGGCCCGAGGAGCTGTACGAGCCGAAGCCCGTGGGGCGCATGGTGCTCGACCGCAACGTGAGCAACGTCTTCGCCGAGAACGAGCAGATCGCCTTCGGGACGGGCGTGCTCGTCGACGGCCTCGACTTCTCCGACGAGGCCGTGGCGGCCGGTTG
>JACDDL010000264.1 GCA_013817045.1 Actinomycetota bacterium
TCCTCAACTACCAGCACGTAAAGCCGGGCAAAGGCCAGGCATTCGTCAAGACAAAGCTTAGGAACGTAAAGAACGGCGCCGTTGTCGATCGAACTTTCCGCGCCGATGAGAAGGTCGGCCTCGCCGTCCTGGACAAGCGCGAGATGCAATACCTGTATCCCGATGACGCCGGCCTGGTCTTCATGGACGAGGAAACGTACGACCAGATGCACATCGATCCGGGGATGTTAGGTGACGCGGTCAAGTTCCTGAAGGACGGAACGGTTTGCATGGTCCCGGTCTACGACGGCACGCCGGTTGGGATCGACATGCCGGTATCGATCGAGCTCGAGGTGACCGAGACGGACCCGGGCCTGAAAGGCGATCGCGTCTCCGGCGCTCTCAAGCCGGCGACGCTCGAAACCGGCGCAGTGGTGAACGTCCCGTTGTTCGTCGAGCCCGGTCAGCGCATCAAGGTCGACACTCGCTCCGGCGAGTACATGTCGCGCGCCTAGTGGCGCCCACGCGAAGTCTCCGGCGTCTCTCATCGAAAGTTTGGTCGAGAACGCGCACTCAGCGTCACTTTTCGACCAAACTACGCACTGCCCGTTGAAGAGTCGGCGCGCCGGACGACGTCTTGCGCTCGATGTGTTGTACGAAGCCGAGATACGCGGGGGTTCGGCGACCGAGGTGTTCACCTGGCATCAGATCGAGGGCTGGGTGACGCTCGGCCCCGGGGACGAAGAGAGCCTCGGGGACACCGAACATTCCGACAAGCCGTCACCGGAAGCGATCGGATATGCGCTCGAGCTGGTGCAGGGCGTGGACTCCCACCGTGGAGAAGTCGACGAGCTGATCGGTTCGTATGCGCAGAAGTGGGAGCTCGAAAGAATGCCCATCATCGACCTGACCCTCCTGCGCATGGCTGCCTTCGAGCTCCTGTGGCGCGACGACATCCCTGCGCCGGTAACGATCAACGAAGCGGTCGAGCTTGCCAAAGACCTGTCCACCGAGAGCTCGGGCCGGTTCATCAACGGAATACTGGGGCGCTTGTCGAAGAGTCAGGAAGTGCAGTAGCCGAGCCGGCCTCGGGCGCGGGCTGCACGTTTTCCGTGCGAGGAATCGACTGCGGGCTGAACCCCGGGATGCGTGTGCGGCGCCTCTGGGACTCTTACTCGAGGTGCCTGCGGCCGTGAACCCGGCCCGCGCCCTGTTCGGCCTGTTGCTGGGACGACGGCGTCCGACCGTGTCCGGAACCATTCAAGTGCAGGGAATCGAGGGCCCGGTGCTCATCCGGCGCGACCGCTTCGGTATCCCCTGCATCGAAGCGCGCGACGATCATGACGCCTGGTTCGGGCTCGGCTTCTGCCAGGGCCAGGACCGGGCCTGGCAGCTCGAAGCGCTGCTGCGGGTGGTTCGGGGGACGCTTGCCGCACTGATCGGCGCCGACGGCCTTCCCGTGGATCGGGTTGCGCGCAGGATCGGCTGGCGCCGGTCGGCACAAAGCCAACTCAAGGTGCTCGGGGACTCCGAGCGCGCCGTGATAGAGGCGTTCGCCGCCGGCGTCACCCAGGGAGCGC
The DNA here is from genome assembly GCA_013817045.1 of Actinomycetota bacterium. Taxonomy (GTDB): domain Bacteria; phylum Actinomycetota; class CADDZG01; order CADDZG01; family WHSQ01; genus JACDDL01. The sequence goes on from JACDDL010000264.1 coordinate 1,560, forward strand.
ACCGGGGTGCGGCGCGCCGTGCACACGAGTTCACCCTGCTGCGCTCGGCGCCCACGCCGTACGAGGCCGCCGACGTCCTCGGGATCTCGAAGCTGATGGCATTCGTGTTGTCGTCCAACTGGGACGTCGAGCTGGCGCGCCTTGCAATTTTGAGCCGGGACGGGCCCGGCGCCCTCGCCTGCGTCGACCCCGCCTACGGGGAGTGGGCGGGTCTGTTCTCTCCGGAGCCCACCGGCGCCCCGGCCGCACTGCACCGCCTCGCCGAGGACATCGGCTCGTTGACCTCCCTCACGGGGATGGGGGGCGGTTCGAACAACTGGGTCATCGGCCCCGCGCGAACCGGCTCCGGCGGCCCGATCGTGGCGAGCGACCCGCACCTCGAGCCGATCCTCCCCAACCACTGGTACCTCGCCCACGTTCGCACGCCGGGCTGGGCGCTCGCCGGGGCGGCGCTCGCCGGCACGCCCACCTTCGCCGCGGGGCACAACGGCAATGTCGCCTGGGGGATCACGGCCGGTCTGATCGACAACACCGACCTGTTCATCGAGGAGGTGGGGCCCGACGGGCGCAGCGTGCGCGGCCCCGACGGCTTCGTGGCGTGCCGGGTGCTCCCCGAGGTCATCGAGATCAAAGGCTCACCCGCGGTGGAGGAGCCGGTCCTCATAACTCCACGGGGGCCCATCGTCGGCACCGCCCTCGAAATGGAGCGCTGGGCCATATCGATGAGCGCAACATGGCTCGAAGCGCGCCCCATCACGGGCCTGTTCAAGGCGCCGGAGGCCCGCAGCAGCGCCGAGCTGCGTGCGGCGATGGACCACTGGCCGACCCTGCCGCTCAATCTCGTCTTCGCCGACACCGGCGGGTCGATCGGATGGCAGCTTATGGGCGACACCCCGCGACGGAGGTCGGGCGTCGGCGTCCTGCCTCTGCGGGGATGGGATTCCGATGCGGGTTGGGAGGACGATCCGCTGGCTTTCGAGGAGCTCCCGGGGATCGCGGATCCCGACACGGGCTGGATTGCGACGGCGAACAACAAACCACAGGGCCACCTGGGCGCATGGCTCGGCGTCGATTGGGCCGATCACTATCGCTTGCAGCGCATCGGCGAGGTGCTCGATGCCCGGCGCGACTGGGATCTTGCAGGTGTTGCCGCCTTGCAGCTCGACCTCGAGTCGCTGCCCTGGCGGAAGCTCAGGGACGTCGTACTGGCGGCCCCCGTGGGCGGCTCGGCGCGCCGGGCACTGTCAGTGCTGGCGAGTTGGGACGGCCGCGTCGACCCCGGGTCCCCGGGGGCCGCCGTCTTCGAGCTCTTCATTGCGGAGATGGCGCGCCGGGTGGCCGAGGCCAAGGCGCCGCAATCCGCCAGATGGGCGCTCGGGGCCGGTTTCGGCCCGCTCACCAAGATGTCCTCCTTCGGCTACCGCTACGCCGGTCTGCTCGAGCGGCTGCTCATCGAGCAACCCGCCGGCTGGTTCGAGGGCGGCTGGCCCGAGGAGTTGGCCGGCGCGCTCGAGACCGTGACGAGACGGCTGCAGTCGGGCCACGGCGACGATCCGGCCGGGTGGGCCTGGGGGAGGGTGCGCCGGGCCACCATGCGTCACCCTCTTGGCGAACGCCGGCCCCTGGACCGGGTCTTCAACCTCGGCCCGTGGCCGTGCGGCGGCGATCCCAACACGGTGAGCCAGGCGGGCTCGCCCGTACTGGAGCCGGAGTCGAGCCCGCTGGCCATGCCGACCTTGCGGATGGCCGTGGAGGTGGGGGACTGGGACCACACGCGCTTCGTTCTGGCGGGAGGACAGTCGGGAAACCCGTTGTCGCCGCACTACGACGATCTGTTCGAGGTCTGGCGGCGCGGTGGCGGGGTCCCGATCGCCTGGTCCCGCCGGGCGGTGGCCTCCGCAACGGTGGCCACGCTGAGGTTGTCGCCGGGTTGACTCGGGGATTCAGGCTTTGGTTGCGCGTGGCGGGAGCTGAATGTCCTCCTCCGCCGGAAGACCCTGCTTGAGCTCGCGCCCCCGTTCGATCTCGGCGTTCAACTCGGCGCCGAGCAGCAGTGCGTTGTTCGAGATGTAGAGCCACAGCAGGAACACGATCACACCGGCAAGGCTTCCGTAGGTTGCGTTGTAGGTGGCGAACTGCGAGACGTAGAAGCCGAACGCGAGGGAAGCGGCGATCCACAGCACCAC
>JACDDL010000265.1 GCA_013817045.1 Actinomycetota bacterium
GGATAGTTCCGCCTCGACCTGACGGGAACTGCCATAGACGCTCACCAGGGCCTCGTAGACCAGCAGCATGTAGTCGGGGTAGTGGCGCTGCCTGCCCCCCGCTTGGGGGTCCGGGTGTGGGATCAACTCGGCGAGTTGGTAGATCTCAGGATTCTCGAGGATCGCCTCGACCCTTCTGAGCTTGGCAACACCCTTGGAGCGGTGGCCCATCTAAGAGGAGGATTCCTTGCTGCTCTGTTCGTCCTCCCATTCCCAGCCGATGAGGCGAGCGGCACGGTCGAGACTGCGCACCCCGGTACGTTTGGCGACCTCGTCGATGCGGCCGGTTTCGGTGAAGATGCAGCGTCCCGCCCACGCCACGATCGAGAGGGGGCGGACGTCGGGCTCACGGGCGAGACCGGCACGCTCGAGGGTCTCGGTGATGGCCACGCAGGACGCCGCCTGCCGGCTCTCCCCGGAACCAGTCCCTCGGTAGACGAGGCAGGGATCATGTTTGCTCCCTGCCTTCAAGGTTTCCACCCTGCGGGCGAGTTGGAGGAGCCCCCACCGGGATGGATAGCCCCACCGAGGCTCGGTCTTGGGGCTGCCGTGGAGCCATACCCGCCCTGTTTCGAGATCCAGGTCCGTGACTCTGATGTGGGGGATCTCGGCCGTTCGGGCGGTCGCCTCGGCGAGCGCTAAGGCAGCCGGGTGGCGGGTGGCGGTAAGCGTCTTGAGCGAGTAGCTGCGACACAGGGAGATCTCGTCTGAGGTCAAAGGCCTCACAGACACCCCAGACCGAGGTGGGAGGTAAAGATCCGCCGTCGGGTCTAACTCAACCAGGCCCTCTTGGCGGGCGATCCGGAAGTAGAGGCGGAGCGCGGTACGGCGCAGATGCATGGTGGCGATCGCCGGCCGTCGTCGCCCTGAGGGGTCGGGCAAGGGGGCAAAGACAAACCCCAAGACATGGTCCTTGCCGATGTCATGTACCGATTGGATCCCATGGCCACGTTCGAGGTAGGCGGTGAAGCGGACCATGGTTTCGGCCACTCGAGCCATACTCTGGTCGGCTAGAGCGGTCTCCTTGAGGCGCTGGAGAACGACCTCGGAGAGCTCGGAAGGAGTTATGTGTCTCTTTTGCTCCGCGAGACTCCCCGGAGCAAAGGCAGCAGTAGGTACACTCCCCTCCCCCCCAACGCCCATAAGCTTGCCCATGTCGGGACCTCCTGTTAGGTCTCGGCCAGGCCCCGGGGTGTCTCCGCACCGCCGGGGCCATTGGTCTCGATTGTCTAATAAGTTAGACTACAAGGTTACTTTTCCTTTGTCAACGTGGTTAGACTCGGTTGTGACTCCCCAAGTGAAGACGGAGGACCTGATTGACTCACTAGAAGTGGCGGAGCTCCTGGGCTTGACCCATCGCAATAGCGTCAGCACCTATCTAAAGCGTTATGCAGACATGCCTCGCCCTGTGGTGGAGCGGGGGGGCGGACGAACGCGACTTTGGCTCCGTCAAGAAATTGAGGCGTGGGCGGAAGAAACGGGGCGATTTCGACACCAACCTACGGATTAAGAGTCCGATCCCTGGGCGCTTTCGTCGCTTGTCGACCTCTTTCGAAATCGTGCATCGTCCCAGGTCAGCTCCGTGATTTCTTTTCGCAGGACTTATCGTCGTCTGTCGTCGTTTTGTGTCGCGCGCGTGTCGAAATCGTGTCGCGGGTTTAGGTGGTCGCCGAGCGGTTTCGTCGCCTAGTCCCTGCGGGCCCTCCATTCTGAGAGATCGACGACTGAAGATGCGGGCGATCCGTACTCCGAACTCGAAGGTGTGTCCCATTCGCCCGCCAAACGGCCCACGGCCCAGATGCCAAGTGGCGACATCCTCACTGCTCCGTGAGCCGCCCCGGTCCACGTCGCCGCGCATCCCAACAGCTCTAACGGAAGGAAGAATCCGCGGCGAATTGCCGACGATATGGATGACTGCTGCCACCTCTCTTGGTCGTCGGAGAGGTCGTCGGTAACCCACCGCTCTTGCACGAGGCGCCACGTGCTCTGGGCGAGTGGAAGTACTGCGAGGCCCCTCGAGCCTGCATCGACGGCGATGCGAAGATAGGCGGGAACACACTCGCTCACCAACTCCGCCCAGAAAGGCTTACGGTCCTTTGGATACCTGTGCCTTATCCAGTCGAGCTTGAGGACCGCGGTCCGGAACAGCGTCCACCAATCATCGATGACGCGTTCTCCGAACCGCCGGCCCTTCTTGGTGGGAACGAGCTTGCCGTGTTCGGTCCGAAGGAAACCCGCTGCCCTCGCCCAGCGAACCACCAGGTCCACGGGCTCGATCTCGGAGCTGCTAAATTGGTCTTGAAGACCCGATCACCGATCCTCTCGTCGAATAGATGGCCGCATCCGATCGCCTCTGCGAGCGCCCTTCCGTCGGCCAGATTGAGGTGTCCTTTGGCGGTGAGCTTGGTCCCGGAGCCGACCACGGTGATGAGGCTTGAGATCAGGCCGAGGCTCGGTGAGTCCGCGGCCGTCTCTTGCATGGCGGGCGTGAGCTCGGTTCCCGGCGCGAGTCCGGCGAGGAAGAGAGGATGGTTCCCGGGCTGGATCTTCGCTGGGAGGGAGTGCCCATAGGGATCGTCGGGGTCGGCGGGGGGGATGGTCGACGGCAGCCCGCGCAACTCGAGCATCGATCGAAGTTCCTCCAACCACAATGGAAGGGGATCGCGGTAGAGACCGCGCCAGCGGTGCTGGAAGGTCTCTGAATCGGCACAGATCGCCAGGCACTCCTCGGGTTGCCACTTCTGCCCCATGAAGCTGATCAGTGCCGCGACCTCGTCCCGAAGCTCATCGAACGGCTCGGGGTGGCTTCCGTAATAGAGCGGAGCGTATGCCCAGAGGAACTCGATCACGTGGTGCTCCCCTGGAATCGTCTCCGGGTCAAGGAATTCCAGAAAGGTGGACGAATGGACGGAGTGCGCGCGGCCGGTCGTTTCGCGAAATTCACGGAGCATCTCGATGTGCGGGTCGGAGAGCCCCCAGCGCCAGAAGTCCATCGCCGACGAAGTCATCATGGATGAACGGTACTCACTGGAGCTAAAGTGCCTTTTCGTGCCGGTGCGAAACGACGTGGGTGGTCCGCACACGCCCGCGTCTCCAGCGAACCGCGCGGATCGGGCAGCGCACGAGAAGATCTTTTCACCCGCGTTTCCACTCCCAAACGTCCGGATGCCACTCGGAGAACTCGGGGAGAGCGTCCTTCAATATCGGGAGCCAGAACCCTGCGAGCGCTTCATAGCCGTTCGCCGCCGTCCGCCAAGGTATCGGGTAGTCGGTGATGAAGCCGAGCCAGGGACTTTCCCAATCCGCGGGCGGCGGGTTGAACTCAGGCGGCCATGGCGTCTTCCGCATGTCAAAGGTTTGACGGCACAAGACTGCGATCTCACCAGATGTAGGCAACACAATCTCCTGTGCGATCACCAGCATGTCGAAGAGATCTCTCGGACGAGAGCTCGCGCCCTCCGCGTACCGGCGCGTGTAAGCGTGCAGCTTCTCGGCGAGTTGCTGGGCAGGCGAGATCATCGGCAGCTTCAGCGGAAGTTCCCCGATGAAGGCGAACGGATTGCGTTTGATTTCGACGATCTCTACCGGTCTCGGATCCTCGTTCGTGAGATTGATGTCCAACTTGAGTTGCTCGAACACTTTCCCCGCGAGGCGGGCGGTCACCGAGTAGCGGAGCGCGCCCTCAGGTCCCTCACCCTCC
>JACDDL010000075.1 GCA_013817045.1 Actinomycetota bacterium
TGGAGGCCGTCCTGGACGAGCCCTACGTGCTGATCGCGAATCAGAAGATCTCGGCGGTCAGGGACCTGCTCCCGATCCTCGAGAAGGTCATGCAGTCGGGCAAGCCGCTCCTGATCGTGGCCGAAGACCTCGAGGGTGAGGCACTGGCAACGATCGTCGTGAACAAGATCCGCGGCACCTTCAAGGCAGCGGCGGTGAAGGCCCCCGGATTCGGCGACCGGCGCAAGGCCATGCTGCAGGACATAGCGATCCTGACCGGCGGCCAGGTCATCTCCGAGGAGATCGGCCTGAAGCTCGAGTCGGTCACTCTCGACATGCTGGGAACCGCCCGCAAGATCGTGGTCACCAAGGACGACACCACGGTCGTCGAGGGCGGCGGGTCGGCGGACGACATCTCGGGCCGGGTCGGTCAGATCAGAGCCGAGATCGACCGCAGCGACTCGGACTACGACCGTGAGAAGCTCCAGGAGCGCCTCGCCAAGCTGGCCGGCGGCGTTGGAGTCATCAAGGTCGGTGCTGCGACCGAGGTCGAGCTCAAGGAGAAGAAGCACCGCATCGAGGACGCGGTCCAGACCACCAAGGCTGCGGTCGAGGAGGGTCTGGTGGCCGGCGGAGGCGTCACGCTCCTGCACGGCCAGGAGACGCTCCAGAAGCTCGAGCTGGAAGGCGACGAGGCGACCGGTGGCCGCATCGTCAGCCGGGCCCTCGAGGAGCCCCTCAAGGTGATAGCCCGCAACGCCGGCCTCGAAGGCGGCGTCGTGACGGAGAAGGTCCGCACACTCGGACCGGGCGAAGGCCTCAACGCCGCGACCGGCGAGTACCAGGACCTGTTCAAGGCCGGGGTCGTGGATGCCGCCAAGGTGACCCGCTCCGCGCTTCAGAACGCGGCTTCGATTGCGGGGCTGTTCCTGACGACCGAGGCGATCATCGCCGACAAGCCCGAGAAGGAAGGCGCACCGGCCATGCCGGGCGGCGGGGACATGGACTTCTAGGAGGCCACCCCCGCTTCGATCGGACTTAGAGGAAGCCCCCGGGACCCCGGGGGCTTCTCTCGCGTCAGGCCTTGACCACCACGCCGAAGAAGCCCCTTTTCATCGCGTCCTGGCGAGCCACCAGCATCGGGGAAGAAGGCACCGTCCGGGTGAACAGGGCAAAGGCGGGATTGGACTCGATGTCGTCGGCAAGCATGACCCCGCCGCGCCGCACGTGCGGCCACGCAGTCGACATCTCGAAGCGCATGTTGGCGGCGGAATGAAGGCTGTCGTGGATGAAGATGTCGACCGACCCGAGATCGGCCAACAGCGGCGTCAGGTGGCGCCTGCTCGAACCCTCCAGGAAAGTCCAGCGGCCCCTCAGGCTCTGCGTGACGGCGGCCCCGGACTGAGTGCGCCAGCCGTCGGGCACCGGAGGCAGGTCGATGCTCCACAGATGCCCGGTCCCGTTGCGCTCGATGCCCTCGAGGATGACGCGGCTGTTCACCCCCCTCGCAACGCCCGTCTCGACCACCCGCTCGGGGCGGAGGTGGCGCACGCAGCACCAGTTGGCCTCTGCCAGGGCCACATCCGAGTCATAGCGCTCGCCGAACCCGGAGCCCTGGGCCTCGAGGGAGGTCACAACCGAGTTCCAGAGGACATCGAACTCGTCCTGGAACTCGCAGGGCCAGGACGCGCCGAGAAGCTCGTGCAACCGCCTCTGCGGCGCTTCGCTCGGACGGTAGAGACCTTCGCCCCGCCCGCCGGGAAGCCCCCGGACGATCTCGAACCCGTTGCGGAACCAGTCGAGACCCTGAGCGGGATCCTCGAGCAGTGCTCCCACGGCATGGGCAGCCTTACGAACCCCTGCTCCGAGATTTCGCATTCTTCTGCCCACCCCTCACATAGGACGGCGGCGCGCCGGGCACCGCCAAAGACGGGTCTAGCGCGTCTCCTTGTGGGAGGTATGCCCCCGGCACCAGCGACAGTACTTCTTGAGCTCGATGCGGTCGCGGTTGTTCTGGCGGTTCTTCTCGGTGATGTAGTTGCGCCTCTTACAGTCGCTGCACTCGAGCGTCACGTGGACGCGCCGGTCACTCGCCAAGCTCTTTTCTCCCAGATCCAGTCCGTAGCGGAAAGAGTCAGTATAGCGAGGACGGGGGGGAACCCTCAGTCCAGGCGGCGCCTGGACAGCGATCGCCGCCACGGCCGGCGGGGGCCCCAGTCCATACGTGGGTAGGGAGCAAACGAGGCGATCGGGTCCGCTCCGGAGTGCTCCGTCTCCCCCTCCTGCCACAGCGCGCCTATCCGGCCGAGCGGGACGACCCCGGTTCGTTCGGGGGGCGGCGGTGGTGGTGGTGCGGTGCGTGGTGCGCCCGGGGTCTCCTCGATATGTCCCAGCTCGTCCCGGAAGGCGTCCAGGGATACGACGGGGGCGACGAGCTTGACCGAGTGACCCAGCCGGCAGAACCCGTCAGTGGTGTCCACCTCGGCCGAGCAGCGAGGGCAATGGCGAAGGGTCATGGCCTTCTATTCGGCGGGTAAGCGCCGTGGTTGAGCGTGGGGGTGACGATCACCCACGCGAGGTTGCCGGTGGTAGTAGCGGCGGGTGGACTCGAACCACCGACTCGGCGATTATGAGCCGCCTGCTCTGCCCCTGAGCTACGCCGCCTCGGACAAATCGAGGATCTCCCCCGGGAACCCCCACGGACTTCCAAGACCCTCGTCACCTTCATGATATCGAGGTTCCCCGCCTCGGCCTGCAGAGGCGGGGAGGTGCCCGGTCGGTCCCATATTCGGGCAGCCGCGGAGCGTAGCCGTTACATTGCTTAGTGTAGCGGCCTGTAGGCCGGGAGATCGTCGAAGAGGTGCGTTCATAAGAGGACAAGAGGTTCCTGTAGTGAGGCTGGCGATCCTCCTCGCGGTGGCGGCCGGTGGGCTGTGGTTGGCCGTGACACCAGAGGCCGGACAGGGCTCCGGTGCGTCGAGGACCGATCGAGCTCGTACCGGCGCGCCGCCCTCCGGAAATCACAGAGGTGGCTACCTTCCCCCCGCGCCCAAGCCGGCGGGATCACCCCAGGGACGAACGGATCAGGGGTTCACACCTCGTGCGCCCTATATGAAAGCGGCGTGCGAGCTGCCGTGGCGGTGGGCTCTGGAGACCTATCGAGGGTGGCGTCCGGGGCCGTCGAGATCGACCGACCTGATCACCATCCCCTCTTCACGCAACTACATGGGCACCTGGTACACGACCAGCCACGCCGGCCCCTATGGCTATCTCCAAAAGGTCCCACTCGTCTTCTACGGGCCCGGCTTCGTCAAGAACGTGGGCGATTTCAGACCACCGGACAGAGTCTCGTTGGCTGACGTTGCACCCACTGTCGCCCAGTTGCTCGGACTGGGGATGCCCACGGCAACAGGGTCGTCCGTCTCCGGGATCCTGAAGGCGAAGGCCACGGCGCCCCCCAAGCTGGTCCTCACGGTAACGATCGATGGCGGAGGTTGGAACGTCCTGAATCGATGGCCGGACGCCTGGCCCCACCTGAAGGGCATCATGTCCAAAGGAGCAAGCCTGGAGGGAGTCAGGGTGGGGTCATCGCCGTCGGTAACCCCTCCGATTCACGCCAACATCTCCACCGGGACGTGGCCGCGTCGCCACGGGTCCCTGCGATCGTCCTGCGTTCGGACGGTGGTGAGGTCACCGGGGCATTTCGTGACTTCGACAACGACCGTGTCATACCGCTCGACCCCAACAGAAACCTGCGTGCGCCGACAGTGGGGGACCTTTGGGACAAGGCGATGGGCAACCGTCCGAAGGTCGGACTGATCGCGGCGGGCAACTACCCCCTGGGGATGCTGGGTCACGGGGCCGCCTTCCCCGGAGGTGATAGAGACTTCGCCGCATTGCTCGCGGCGCGCGGCCGCTTCACCACGGATCGAAGGTTCTACTCGCTTCCGAGATATGTCAACGCGGGGGGAGACCCCCTTCCAAGGTACGAAGACACACTGGACCGTAGCGACGGACAAGCCGACGGGTTGTGGCAGGGGCACGCCCTGGATGAACTAACTGCGACCGAGAGCCCAGTGCTCGGTCCCTGGCAGACGCGCCTCGCCCTGAACATTCTGCGCTGGGAAAGATACGGACGCGACCGAATTACCGATCTCTTCTACATCCACTACAAGTCGCCCGACCATGTCGGGCATAGATGGAACATGATCTCTCCGGAGATGAACGACATCCTTCGATCCGTCGATGCGGGAATCGGGGAGCTGGTGAAGTGGCTCAACGAATCGGTTGGCCGAAAGGACTATGTGCTCGTCGTGACGGCGGACCACGGCCAGACACCTCTGCAAGCAGGGGGATGGCCCATCAGTCAAAGGGAGCTCTTTGCAGACATCGAGAGCCGCTTCGACCATGTGGAGAACGGTGACACCATCATCAAGAGCAGCTCGGCAAACGTGTTGTTCGCGGACAAGGCCGAGATGAAGGTCAATGGTGTATCGCCTGAGGAGATCTCTTCGTGGCTGACCGGGTACACCATTGCAGATAACTTGGCTATTGGTTCAAGCCTGGCCGAGGGCTATGAGGATCGCGGAGATGACCTTGTCTACAGCGCTGCGTTCCCGGGAAGAGCTGTGACGCAGGTGGCGATGTGCACGGGCGCGCTGGGTCGTGACTAGTGCACCTGAGCGGAAGTCCCGTCGCCCCAGAACGACCCTGTATCAGGAGCACTGGATTTGCTAGACTCTTTACCGGTGTGCCGGGAAGTCTGGTCGGCGTTGCTCGTTTGATTTGGCGCTCGATCGGGAGGACAACTGCCCGTGGCTACCGAGATCAAGGAACCACCTTCCCGCCACTCTTCCCGGGTAACCGGCAACCGGCCCCGTGGGTAGCTATTCGGCCCGTTCTGCCTGCCACTACATCTCGCCTGAACGATCAGGAAACGCTCGAATCGAGAGGAGGGAGTTGTGTGAGATACCAAATGGTGTTGAAGATCCTCGACGAGGAAGGGACTGAGCTGGGCGCCCTTGCGGGGGATGAGACCGGCTCCGCGCAGTCTGCGGCGAAGAATGTGCTTCACAAACACAGCGAACTACGCGACGACGCTGGGCGTCTCAAGAAGCCGGTGGATCTCTCGGATGAGCTGAAGGGGGCGGCCAGACGCTTTGGTGCTTGAGAGCATCGCCCTCCGCCCCGCCGTCGATCGAGATCACCACTAGCGGCCCACGTCTCTTGTCCGCGACAGTTGTGCAGCTCCCGCAAAGCCCGCCGTGCAGACTGTGAGCAATACGGCGACCCGCCACCAGGCAGGATCCGCCACAAGTGGGTTGCCGTACAGGTGGAAGAACGAGATGTCGAGCACCCAGTCCGGCCACCCGTAGAGGGGCGTCACCTCCTGGAGGAAGTAGCTCACAACCGTCAGCGCGGTGAGGACAAAAACCGCTCCCTGCGGTCGCCACGACGTCCACAACGCACCGATAGCGCCCCAAGCAACCGTGAACGGCACGAGCAGAACGGCGGCAAGCAGGACGCGTCTTAGCTCGAACTCGATACCGCGGCTCCCGGCAAGCACGAACATGAAGAGCAGCGCTACGAGTCCGATGCCCGCAGCGGATGTGGTCAAAGATGCGGCTCGACGGACCACGACCTTCGAGCGAGAGATCGGCAACGATAGCTCGAGCTCCAAGCGCCCCGAAGCGTCGTCATGCGCCCATCCGGCGACGGCCGTGACCGCGAACAGCGCGAGAAGTAGCTGGATCGTTCCGATGAGGAACAGCCCCACGAGTCCTCGGGCGATATCACCGTTCGTGATGGTCGCCAGGTAGTCGTGCAGTTGCGGTACCTGCTCGAGCGCCGCTACCATACCGGGCGCCACGGTGACGAAGAAGATGACGACTACGAACACACCGATGACCCACCATCCAAGCGCGACGCGCTGCTCGTACAGCGACCCAAAGAGACGACGCCGGTACCACCCCACACCGCTTGGCGCGAGCGCACGGCGCCTCCGGCTCAAATGCGCCGCTACCAACGGCTGTCCGATGTCACGCCGTTCGAACGCGAGCGCCGCGAGCGCGAGCAGCATCAGTGCGACGACAATGAGCGCGCCGGTCCCCGCGACTGAAAAGTCCCCTCCACGTGCCATCGGGTTCGACGCCGAGTACCATGACAGCGGGGACAGCCGGCGGAAACCACTCAATGCGCCGGACGCGGAACCCAGGCTGTTGAGCAAGTTGAGGACGAAGAGCGTTGCGGCGCCGATGCCGAAGGCGGAGCGACGGGAGCCACCCAGTTGCGCGGAAACGGTCCCGAGACCGAACACGAACAACAGGACGGCGAGAAGCGCCACAGCCTGCAGCACCAGCGCCGACGGCTCGAGCTCGCCGGAGGACGTCGTCCACAGCGATAGGCACAACCCGAAGCTCGCGCCTATCGCCGACAACGCGAACGCTGTGACGGCTTCCCTCACCACGGTCACCCGTCTGTCTCCGGCGCCGAGAAGCAACTCGATACGGTTCGCATCTTCGCTGCCTCGCAGCATCGAAACAGCAAGCCACAGTGTTCCCAGCCCGAGCAGCAAGGGCAGCGCCCCGAAGACTCGCCAGCTCACATAGCCGCCGAGTGTCATCAGTTCGGTCGGAATGGGCGCTAGGTACGCGAGTCGGCGAGCCAGCGATTCTGACTCGCTCGCGAAAGCGGCTCGTTCCGCTTCGGAATCTCCTGCGACCGTTGTGTAGCCGCTCGCCTGCGCGGCCCCGAGCGCAAGCAGTGCCACAATCACCCCGACGATCACCCGGCGATGTGTCCGAAGGAAGAATCGAACGCCGCTCATCCGTCGTGCTCGGAGAGGTAGACATCGAGAAACGTCTCCTCCAGCGTCGGCTCGTGGCTCGTGAGGTCGAGGACTCCCATGCCCGCGAGCGCATCTGCCAGCGGCTCAAACGAACCACGCAGGACACAGCGGGTGAAGGTACGGTCGACCACGACGTCCTCGATGCCCGGCACCTGCCGAAGGCGATGCTCGTCGGGTGGTTGCGCGAACACGATCTCGACGTGACGAAGCCGGATCTCGTGCAGGTCCGACAGCTCGATGACCTGCGCAAGGCGTCCCTCGCGCACGATCGCAGCCCGTTCGCAGATCTCCCCTACCACTGACAGCACGTGGGACGACAGGAAGACCGTCCCGCCGCGTTGACGCGTCTCTCGAACGAGCTCGTAGAACTGCTGCTGCATGAGTGGGTCAAGCCCACCTGTGGGCTCGTCGAGGATCAGGAGGTGCGGGTCGTGCGCAAACGACAGCAATAGCCCCATCTTTTGCTTGTTGCCGCGCGATAGTTCCTGGAACCTTGGCGAGAGGTCGATCGCGAAGCGGTCACAGAGTTGGCCGACCCTGTCGGTCGCGTCGATCCGCCGCATGCCCATGACGTAGCCGATGATTTCGGCACAGCGCATGCGGCCGAAATCCGGCAGCTCGCCCGGGAGATAACCAACACTTTTCTTGAGCGCGACCGAGTCCTCGTGCGCGTCTAGCCCAAGCAGCCGCGCACTCCCCCGGGTCGGCCGAATCATATCCATCAGCAGCCGGATCGTCGTGGACTTGCCCGCCCCGTTGGGCCCGAGGAAGCCGAAAACTTCTCCCTCCCTCACCTCGAGGTCGAGCTCGAACAGGCCTCTGCCGTTGCCATAGTCCTTGGTCAGTCCCGTGGTCACAATGGCTTTCACGGGATGACTCTAGTGGTTCGAGACTCGATCCAATCGGGGTGTGTGAGACTGCCCGGTCAGAACTCGGCTGTCCCGGCTCTCTTGAGGTCGATGCCGCTGACACCCTCGAGAGCTCGAGAGAGGTCCTCGAGGGTGGGACGATCGATCATTCGGGTCGAGGGCAAGGCAGCTTTCGTAAGAACGCACCGTGTGCGGGTGAGTTAACCGGGCCAACAATCGCCCCTCTCGAAGGAGGCGCTGACGGACAGGGCATCGTAGGGCGGATCAACGCTCATCGTCCTGGCGATGCAGCGGCATCGACGCTGATGGCTCCAGACGTCGTAGATCCCGTGCCTGTTTTCTGGAGCCCCCTCACGGAATCGAACCGTGGACCTTCTCCTTACCATGGAGACGCTCTGCCGTCTGAGCTAAGGGGGCGCTCGTTGATCCAGTGGATCCGGGCCAGGATACCCAACCCTGGGACGAGGAGACGGCAGCTGCCAGATGTTCGAACCTCAGGTGCACAGCCGGGCAGCGAGTCTTCCCTGGCGGGCGATCTGGAGCCCGCGATCGACGACATGCACCGGTTGAAGGCGCTGGGAGTGAGGCTCGCGATCGATGACTTCGGCACCGGTTACTCGTCGCCGTCATACCTCAAGCGGCTGCCCGGCGACATCGTCAAGATCGAGCTGTTGACGCAGCCGGACGCCGACGAACCACTTGTGGCGGGCTGAGCCACCGTCTCCATGGGCGGCAGGATCGTTTGGGCGGCAGGATCGTTCGCTTCCAAATTACCGCAGCCTGCCCCCGGTGCCCTGAACCCGGCAGCAGGTCTGCGCCGGTTGTGGTCGAAGCGGTACCGTGTCTCTCTCGAGCCGTGGAGGAGGAGAGATGGAAGTCAATCGCCCCGATGAGCCCGCCTATGCGGGCGGCGCAACCTTTCAGAAGCTGCCGCTGGCGCTCGATTCCTCAGAGCTCGAGGGCGCCGACATCGCGATTCTGGGCGCGCCGATGGACGATCTGGTCAGCAACCGGCCCGGGACGCGCTATGGACCGCGCGCCATTCGTCTCGCATGGGATGGTGGTGGTCCACCAGAGGCCTACAGCATCGATCTTGGTGTCGACCCGTTCGCCGAGCTCACCGTCGTCGATCATGGAGACGCGTCGGTGGTGCCCGGCAACGCGGCCGCCAGCCACGCGGGCATCAACGAAGCAGTAACAAGGATCGTCGCGGCCGGTGCGGTCCCGATCGTGCTGGGCGGAGATCACTCGATCGCCTATCCCGACATCTCGGCAGTCGCAGCGAACTACAGTCCGGGCGAGCTGACGGTTGTGCAGTTCGACACGCATGCGGACACTGCAACGGAGATCTGGGGGGTGAAGTATTCGCACGGAAGCCCATTCCGACACCTGGTCGACGAGAACATCCTGCAGGGCGACCGTTTGATCCAGGTGGGTTTGCGAGGCTATTGGCCGCTGCCGGACGAGTTCAACTGGATGCGCTCGAATGGCATTCGCTGGCACCGCATGGAAGAGATCGCGGACCTGGGCATCCACGCCGTTGTCGAGCGCGTGCTGGAGCAGATCCCCGATGACACACACCTTTTCCTCTCGGTTGATGTCGATGCGTTGGACCCGGCCTTCGCACCGGGAACCGGCACGCCCGAACCCGGAGGGATGACATCGCACGAACTGTTGAGCACAGTCCGAAGGCTGGTGCTGGCAAGGGGTTTGGCCGGGATGGAGGTCGTCGAGGTTTCGCCTCCATACGACCCCGCCAACATAACGGCGACGGTGGCGCACCGGGTCGTTCTCGAAGCTCTGTCCGCCTTTGCCTTACACCGTGGTAACAGATCGCCCTCGCCGGAGAACCCCTGATCAGAGAACCGCGTCCTCGAGCACACGAACCACCTCTGCATACGTAGCGTCGGCTTCCTCCCTGGAGTCTCCGATGCAGGTAGCGCCGACCTTGCCGTAACTTTCGAGCGCTCCGAGGAGATGCAGCACCGCGCCGGAACGGCTCGTGTGGTCGTACCCGAGACCCCGGCGCTCGAGGGCGCCGATAGCCTCCGATGCCGACAGACCGACCAGGTTCTTGGACTTCAGGTTGTCGGTCGCGATATAGAACTTGGCGCGGCCCTCTGCCATCAGCTCACCTGAACCGACGTCATATCGTCCGTCGGTCAATCTGGAGGCCATGTAGAAGGGGTGTGAGGTGCCGCCCAGACGCAGATTGATCTCCGAAACATAGATGCGCTGCTCTGCGCCACCGGGCACGACGATGAAGTCGATGCCGAAAGAGCCGATTACACCTCTCTTCGCCAGCGCTTCGCCTATGCGGCGAGCATGGTCTTGTATCGCGGTCCGATAAGGCCGGCGCGCCGGGAACCGGCACCCCAAATAGACCTGATCCTCGAGACCCCCGAGGATCTGATCGTGAGTAGAAAGCATCTCGAGCCGATGGTCGGTGGTTATCTTCATCTGCACGCTCGGCGACAGGACACCGGGTGAACGCACGAGCTCCTCGACGACCGCACCCTCTCGGATGATCGTCTCCTCGAAGCTCGTCCACGTTTCTTCGCTTGCACAAAAGGTCAAACCAGAGCCGCTTAGAAGGGTGGTGAGGTTGTCGAGCTCGACGATGGCATTTCCCTGTCCCGAGAATCCGTTGTTCAGCTTTATGACCGCGCTCGCACCGGCGGGCAGCAGTCTCTTCAACCTCCACAGCGCGTTCTCTACTTCTTCGACCGAAGTGAGATCCTCCGCTCCACGCAATACCGGTACGCCGGCGGCCCTGGCGATGTTGCGGGAGCCACTCTTCGACCCGAGCGGAATGAGGTCAGGATGAGGACCGTATATCGGAGCCTCGATGATGCGCGCGACCTCCGCTTCCAGGACGGTGACGTTGAACGGCCACACATAGGAATGTGACGATCCGGAGCCCAGCTCGCGTATGTCCGCAAGAACCTCCTGACGTTCGAGCAGCTTGGCCGACAACGGTCTGGGTTCCGCATCGTCCAACGACATGAGGTGTAACCGCTTAACGGCGTTGTCGGGGTCGTCGAGGAACCCGAGGTAGTAGTCGATGATGGCCGGGTCTATGCGGACCGAGCTCACATAGACGATCTGCACATCGGGATCGGCAAGCTCGAGCAGCCAACAGAACATTCGCTCCTCGTAGTGTTGGATGGCTACGATCTTTCGCAGTTCCTTCACCGGAAAGGTAAGAGAAGGCAAAATCACCATTGTGGTGATCATCTGGAGGGGTGCCAAACCATGACGTTTAGTCTAGGAGAGGGTCAACCGATCCCAACGGGGCGTAAGAGACGAATATGAAGACAGAGACCGACGAGATCGCTGCCGTTGCCGAATGGCTCGAGCAGGCCGGCCAGGTCACTGCACTGACCGGCGCCGGTATCTCGACCGAATCGGGCATCCCCGACTTCCGAGGTCCAAACGGCTTGTGGACGAAGGATCCCGCCGCACAGGGACGGGCAACAATTCAGCACTACATGGCCAGCAGGGAAGCGCGCGTGGATGCGTGGCGTATGCGCTCCGAGCACCCGTCCCGGACGGTCGATCCCAATGCGGGCCATGCCGCGCTCGCCGAGCTGGAACGCAAGGGAAGGTTGCACACCCTCATCACCCAGAACATCGACAGCCTGCATCAAAGGGCCGGCAGCTCGGCGGGCAAGATCATCGAGATTCACGGCACCCTGCGAGACGTCGTCTGCATGAGCTGTGGGGAACGGGGACCGATGGAAGCAGCCCTCGAGAGGGTGGGGGCAGGGGAGGATGATCCTCCCTGCACGGCATGCGGAGGCGTGCTGAAATCGGCGACGATCTCGTTCGGGCAGCCGCTCGTCCCCGAGATCCTCGAGCGGGCGCAGACGGCGGCCTCGGCGTGCGATGTCCTGCTTGCGATCGGGACGTCCCTTTCGGTGTTCCCCGCGGCGTACCTGCCGCAGCGGGCGCTGCAGGCCGGCGCCAGGCTCGTGATCGTCAACGCGGAGCCCACGCGTTACGACGGAAGATCACATGCCGTGCTCAGAGGCCCAATCAGCCGGACTCTGGCGTCTCTGGTCGCCCTGGTCTGACCGGGCGACCCCTCCACCTCGGCGCGGATGCTGCGACCGTGGCGGGAAGAGGATTCGAACCTCTGAAGGCATTAGCCGGCGATTTTACAGACCGCTCCCTTTGGCCGCTCGGGCATCCCGCCTTGCAGCAGCGCCGACAAGGATACCGCCAGGCGAGAGCGCGGGTCCCTTAGGGTTTGCCGGTGCCGGCCGACCCAACATGTGTTCTGTTTGCGGCGGGGCGCGGGGAGCGTCTCAGGCCCCTTACGAACGACGTACCCAAGCCGTGCTTGCCCCTGCTCGACATTCCACTGGCCGCCTGGGGCCTGGGGACGCTTCTGTCCTTCGGCGCCGGCTCCGTCGTGATCAACACCGCCTATCGAGCGGCTCAGGTCGCCGCAGGGCTCGAGCCCTATGCCGGAGACGCCCGGTTCGTGATCGAAAAGCCCCATCCGTACGGGACGGCGGGCACGCTCGCGGCACTGCGTGGAGACTTCGGGCGCCGCGTACTGACATGGAACGCGGATGAGCTCAGCGATCTCCACCCCTCCGACCTTATGGCCACGCACGGACGGCTCGGCGCGCCGGCCACCCTCGCCGTCATCCCGGTCGGCGCCGGCGCC
>JACDDL010000266.1 GCA_013817045.1 Actinomycetota bacterium
TTCGAGATCGAAGCTGACGCGGATGCCATCGGACCCGCGCGCCACCGGCTTGGCCGATGGCTCGACACCGTGGGCGCTGAGCCTGAGGAGTCCCGGCGCCTGCTCGTCGCCTTTGGGGAGGCCTGCACCAACGCCGTCGAGCACCCTTCCGGGCTCGGCGACGCCAAGGCCCTCATCGCGGCTCGAGAGATTGACGGCCACATCGAGGTCGAAGTCCGCGACTTCGGGCGGTGGCGAACCTCCGGACCCACCCCGGGCAGAGGACGTGGCCTAGGGATTATTGAGAAGGTCGTCGATGAGCATGAGATCGTGCGGGACTCCACCGGAACGACTGTGCGCCTGCGTCAGCGCAAGCATCACCCGCTGACGGGGTGACGAGGAGCTGCGCCATCGGGTGCAGCTGGCTACGGTCCGCCGCCCAGCTCACCACCTGCTAGCGCCGACTCTCGGGTCGGGAAACTCGGGATGTGAGTAAGACCGGTCAGCTCGAAGATCTCCCAGAGGTCAGGCCGCGGCCGAACGAGACCAAGGGTGCCGCCTCGTTCGTTCACCGCCTCATAGGTACTGACGATTACGGCCAGCGTGGAGGAGTCGAGCCAGGTCACACCGCTCAGATCCAGGATCACCTGTCGCTGCCCTTCAGCGGCACGCACGGTTGTCCTCAAGGAGGAGGCGCCGGATAGATCGAACTCCCCACTCAGCGTCAACAGAAGGGTCGTCTCGTGGATCACTGTCGAGGCTATGCGGGCCACCTTCCGAGGGATCGTAACCGACCCCGCGCGGGCGGGGGCAGGCGACAGCATGCCCCCGGACGCTGAAATCCCGGACCTGAAGTCGCTGCGCTAGGCGGCTGAGCCTCGACGGACGAGGGCCCGGCGGCCGCGTCGATGCCGCTGGCGGGGCCGCTGCTCTTCGCAAACGCGCAAGCAGGAACGCGGCGACTGCTCAGGGCGGGCCGGCCGAAGCGAGGCAGCATGGTGGCCATGACGCCGAGCGCGCGGCCAAGACCCGGGGCGGGATCGAACACGACGATGACCGAGCTTCTTCGCTCCGTAGTCACGCTGGCGCTGGTCACTACTCTCGCGCTGGCCGTCCTCGCCCTGCCCGCCCAGGCCCGGGTGCATCGGGTCACCGTCCGGCTCGCCGACGGCACCCTGAAAACCGCCCCCGTCGACCTCAAGCGCGGTACCTCCCTCTCCAGCATCAGGCTGGCGGGTCCGGTGGTCGCGATCGACGGGAAGCCGGTGGAGCAGCCGCTCCCGGGCAAGGGTCAGAAGGATCAGGTTCCGGCCACGCCCGGCCCGAAGAAGAAGGGAGCTGGGTTCCAAGGAGGCGGCAAGGCCAAGGGAAACCAGCCCCACGACAGGGAACGGGCAGTCGATGGGCGAGGACGGTCGTCGCGACGGCGCTCCAGCTCCGACCGTCGGCGCGGGCCGCGCCCCCAGCCGGCCCGAGAGAGGTCCCATCCCAAGAGCTCGAGCGGGCCCCGGAAGAACTTGGCCCCGGGCAACCTGAGCCCCCCCTCCTCCAACGGGTTCAACACGCTTCCGGGCCCGGCCTCGCCCGACCCCTCGCTGGACCGGTTCCGGGTGCCGCCCTTTCTGCTCCCGATATACCGGGCGGCTGCCGACCGCTACAAGGTGCCGTGGGAGGTGCTCGCGGCCGTCAACGAGATCGAGACGGACTTCGGCCGTAACGTGGCGGTCTCATCGGCGGGGGCGGTCGGCTGGATGCAGTTCATGCCGGCCACCTGGCGGGATTACGGGCTCGATGCCAACGGTGACGGCCACGAGGACCCTCTGAACCCTCTCGACGCGATCTTCTCGGCCGCTCGTTACCTCAAGGCCTCGGGCGCCGAGCACGACCTGCGCGGCGCCATCTTCGCCTACAACCACGCCGACTGGTATGTCCAGTCGGTTCTCCTGCGCGCCCGCGTTATCGGTGGCGCTCCCGAGGCGCTCGTCGGTTCCCTGAGCGGTCTCGCCGAAGGGCGCTTTCCGATCCAGGGCGAGGCTCGCTACACGGGTCGCACCGATCGAGACCGCCCCGCGATCGACATCGCCACTCGGGAAGGGGCGGCGGTCGTGGCGGCGGACGGGAGCGTCGTCAAGCAACTCGGTCGCTCGCCCGACCTCGGCCGCTTCGCGGTGCTCGAGGACGAAGATGGCAACCGTTACACCTACGCTGGCCTCGACCCGAAAGAACAGGACGGGCAGCCGGCCGCCGGGCGGCAGGTCGCAGCGGCGCCACAACCCGGAGCCTTCGCACTCTTCCTCGGGGTGGGCCGGCGCGAACCCGCCGACCGCCTCGGACCCTTCAGCGTGCTCTTTCCTCAGCGCTCGCCCGTTCGCTCGGCAAGCTCCTCCATCGGCGCGGCCGACTCCCTGGCCGGCGTCGCGCCAGACCGGCGCCTGCGCCGCGGCCTCCGCCTCGCGGCGGGCAGCATGCTCGGGCGGGCCGGCAAGAGACTGCGGTTTGCCATCCGCCCGGCGGGCGGCCGCGGTCCCATCGACCCCAAGCCGATCCTCGACGGGTGGCGCCTGCTCGCCCAAGCGGGAAGCAAGGGAGAGCTGAACGACGAGGAGCCGGTCGGCCGGAGCAACCTGCTGCGACTTCCAACCCGCGTCCTCGAGCGCCGAGTGCTCGAAGACGAACGGATCGAATTCTATGCCTGCGGACGCCGGGACGTGCGCGCCCACCGCATCGATCAGCGAGTCCTCGTGGCCCTCTCTCAACTGGCGGAGGCGGGCCTACATCCCACGGTGAGCTCGCTCCAGTGCGGCCACGGCCTCTACACCGCCTCGGGCAACGTCTCCGAGCATTCCGCCGGCAGCGCGGTCGACATCTCGCACCTGAACGGCATCCCGGTGCTCGGGCACCAGGCCCGAGGCGGGATCACCGAGCAGGGAGTCAGACAGCTGCTCAAGATGCGCGGAGCGATGGCTCCGCACCAGGTGATCTCATTGCTCGACCTCGGCGGCCAGAGCTTCGCCATGGCCGACCACGCCGACCACATCCACCTCGGCTTCCGTCCCGAGAGTCCGCCGGTCAAGGACTCCCGCCTCCCGAGGCTCGACGTTCCCGGCTGGAGCGAGCTGGTTCCCCGCCTCGGCGAGATTGAGAGCCCGACCGTCGCCCGCGGGCCCTCGCGCTTCGCTCTGCGGGCCGAGCGCTAGCTCAGTTGCGTAAACGCGCAAAAGGCCCGCGCGCTTCGCTCAGGGCAACCCCGTTGCCAACGGAGAGGATCTGGACCATGAAACTTCTCGAGCCCACCCAGCGTCCGTCGACCCCCGAAGAGCCGCGTCAGGAAGCGGCCTCCGAGGGCCCCAGTCCCCGGAGGCCCCGTCAGCTCTTGGCGGGCGCACTTGTCCTGCTCGGCCTGGGCGGAGTCGCGGCTACCGGTCTCGGGCTCCTCCTCGGCGATCGGGCCGGTCACGAGCATGCGCAGGGCGCCACCGAGCCGACCGTTGTGCGACCGGTCGGCAAGTCCCTGCGGGCGAAGGTCAAGGGGGGAAGCGGGGGCGTGGTCCGCCTCAACGTGAACGCCGAGGCCCCCGCGCGGTCTCGCGGAAGGCTTGGCGCCATCCCCGCTGGGGCGCCGGCACAGCTCTCCTTCTCGCTGCCCTCGGGGTCGAAGGGCAAGGCGCCCAAGCTCGTCGCCCACCGCCTTGAGACATCGCTCAGCAAGGCGATGATGTCTCCGCA
>JACDDL010000267.1 GCA_013817045.1 Actinomycetota bacterium
GGAGCATGCCGAAGGTCTCTCCCGACCACCTGGAAGGTCGGTCGGTGCCACCGGGCTGAGTTCGACCCAGCCGTACTGACGGCGACACCTGTGCGGGGTACTCCCCCTCGGGGTGTCAACTCTGCGGCGTAGCCCCGCCCGCTGTCAAACGGCCGGCCGGCGCGTGTTGGGTAGCCGCCTCAGGGGCGCAGGTGCTGTGGCGCGTAGGGCAGCAGTGCCACGTGACGTGCCCGTTTCAAGGCCACGGAGAGTGCGCGCTGATGCTCCGCGCAGGTGCCCGTCTTGCGTCGCGGCTCGATCTTGGCCCGTTCTGACAGGAAGCGGCGGAGGCGATTGACCTCCTTGTAGTCGATCTGGGCGGTCTTGTCGGCGCAGAAAGCGCAGACCTTGCGCCGCCGGCGGTCTCGATAAGAGTCTTCGCGACGCTTGGCGCGTACAGAGGGCATGGCAGGTTACCTCTAGGTGTTCAGAAGGGAAGGTCGTCGTAGTCATCGCCGCCGGCCGGATCCGGACGTTGCTGGCCGGAGGGGGCGCTGCTCGACGCTGGTGCGTTCGGTCCGGGTGCGCGCGCTTCGTCAGGCGATGGAAAGGCGCCCTCCTCGCGCTCGCGCCTTTCAAGAGAAGTGACCTGATTGGCGACCAGTTCGGTGGTATACCGCTTCTGACCGGTCTGGTCCTCCCACTGTCGAGTCTGGATGCGCCCCTCGACGTAAACCTTGTTGCCCTTGCGCAGCCTTTCGGCGACTCGTTCGGCACGTTCGGCCCAGACGACCACGCGGAACCACTCGGTCTCTTCCTGCCAATCGTCGTTCTGGCCCTTCCAGCGTCGATTGACGGCCACCGTGAACTGGGTGACCGCCTGCCCGCTGGGGGTGTAGCGCATCTCCGGGTCCCGGCCCAGATTGCCGATGATCATGCACTTGTTCAGGGACATCGCCAGACCTCCGGTCCTGTGCGGCGGCTATTCGATGGCAGCGGGAGCGGCTTCCGTCTCGGACTCGTCGATGAACTCACCGTCGAGATCGGCTTCAGCCTCCTCGGGCGGTTCCATGTCGGCGTCACCCTCCGTCGGCTCTCCTTCGGCTGCCGACCGTCGCGAGGCCGGTCGCTCCACCCGGGTGACCAGGTGACGAAGGACCTCTTCCGTGATGTTCAGCCCCCGCTCCATCTCAAGCACGGCCGCGGAGGGCGCATCGAACAGGACGATGTGGTACGAACCCTCGCGATGCAGGCCGATGGGATAGGCCAGCCGACGGCGACCCCAGGGACTGATCTTGACGATCTGGCCGTCTCCGCCGGTGATCGAGCGCGTGGCCCGATCGAGCACGGCCTGGGCGCGGTCCTCGGCGACATCAGGCCGGATGACCAGCATCAATTCATAGCGGCGCATCGTATCGAGACGACTCCTTCCAATGGGGAACGGCCCCGCTCGACGGGACGCATGCGCGACCAGCGAACGGCGGAGCTGAAAGGGACGAGCGCAGTATAGCGCAGCCTCACATCGGGTCCTTGGGCGCCCTTCCCGGAATGAAGTCAGCGCTTCGTCGTGACTGTACGGAGCAACGACTCCGTAGTCGGTTCCGTACAGCTACGGATGGCGGAGCGGCTTCGGTAGGCCCAATATCCTGACTGAGGGACACGGCCCCTCACGACGAGGGTGGATGTAGCTGCCGCGCCTGGGGGCGCTGGCGCTCTTCCGCCCTTCTTCGTATCCGGGACCGACCGGCGCAGGGCAGGACTGGTGCCGACGCAGGGACTCGAACCCTGACGCCCTTGCGGGCAGCGGATTTGAAGGCGGTTCCGGAGCGTCCGCGGGTGTCCACTGGCGCCGGCTTCACGCCCAGAATCGAACGGATGGTCGAGTGTCAGGACGCCGGTCGCTGCGGTCGAAGCTACCAGCGCCAGGGTTGCTCGCGTAACCTCAGCTCGGCGCCCGTCCCTCCTTGATCGCTCGAAGGCAGCGCGCCATCTCGGCCACGACCTCCAGCTCTGACGAGCCTATTGCCGGCAGCGGTCACCAGGGTGACATCACGGCCTTTGGCCCGGTGGGCGGAACGGGTGGCGAGCACGGGTCTGGGGGGCTCTTACTCGGCTGGCGGCGACGCCAACTATCCCGCTGTCCTGTATCTGCTCTGGCCGTTGGGCTCTGCCTTCGACTGCAGGAGCAGGAGCTCTCCGGGCTCGAACGATTGCTGCTGTTTGATAGCGAACATCTTGTGATCGATGCAAGCCTGCAGTTGGGCGCGCGGACGTTCAAGCGTCTCATCGGCGAAACTCCTTTGAGAGAAACGGACCAAGATGCGGCTCCGACGCGCGGGTAGATCGCCTGACGCCGCGCACCAACCGCCGCATCGTACCTGCCCTCGATCGGCTCGGTCCCGCGCCGCATGAGGCTCTTCACGTCTGGATGCGCCGTCGTTTCGGTGACCACGCTGATAAGACCTGGCAATCACCGTCGGTCCCACTGTCGGCGACGCCATCGCCGGTGGCAGCCGCGTCAGGGCAAGGCCGGCCGATGAGGATGGGCTCGGTCACGCGTGAGGCCGGTCACTGCCGGGGCGTGTCCGACTCGCCCCCTTCCAGGATGCGCTTCAGGTTCGCCAGGGAAGCGTCGGCCTCCTTCTCGTTCTGGCCCTCGAAGACCAGCTTGTCGGCGATCTGGCCGAGGATGCCGCCGGGCACCTCGTAGTCGAGGTCGATCTCGACCCTGCTGCGCCCGCCGTCGAGCAGCGTGACGGTCTGGCTCATCTGCATCTCACCGCCGCCCGGCGCCGTCGCCTCGTAGTGAACGTGGCGCGGCCTCTCGAGCTGCTTGACTTGCCAGTCGCAGTCGATGTCCACACTTCCCGCCGCCTTGACGGTCTGTGAGAAGGTCGTGCCCTGTTTGATGGGCCGCTCACCGAGATCTCGCGTCTCCTTGACCATCGTCGCCCACTCGGTGAGCCGGTCAAGATCGGTGATGTAGTCGAAGATCTCCTCCGGCGGCCGGTCGATCTCGATGGTCCGTGCGATGTGCGCCATCTGCGTTCCTCCTTCGTCCGTGGGGCCTTACATGGCTCAGCCGGCGTCGTCACGGCTCCAGTCTCGCGGGGAGCCGGCGGTGGCCCTGGCCGCGATGTAGCGCGCGGTTCGCGCCGCGATCGCCTGGATCGTGAGACTCGGGTTCACGGCGCCGCTGGTCACGAAGACCGAGCCGTCGCAGACGAACAGGTTGGGCACGTCCCATGACCGGCACCACCGATCGACCACGCTCGTGGCCCGGTCCGAGCCCATCCGGCAGGCGCCCATCAGATGTGCCGTGTCGTCGGCCATCCAGGTGACCTCGGCGCCGGCTGCATCAGCGATCTCCCGGCTGCGGGTCACGCCGTCGGCCTGCAACGCGCGGTCATTCTCGCCCCAGGCGAAGGTCACCCGCGCCACCGGCAGGCCGTCAGCGTCCCTTTCCTCAGGATCGAGCGTCACGGTGTTCGCGTCGGACGGGAGGCACTCGCCGACGATCCCCCAACCGGCGTAATGGTCGTAGTCCAGCATGAGCTCGCGCAGCTCGCTGCCCCATAACCCGAGGCCCGCCTGCGCCGCCCGGGCGAAGGCTATCGGCAACGGCCCGATCGGCTCGATCGTGAAGCCCCGGGCGTATCCCCGCGAGACGTCGGTCTCGTAGAAATCCTGCGTCAGCGCGAGGGTGGGTGGTCCCTTG
>JACDDL010000076.1 GCA_013817045.1 Actinomycetota bacterium
CGCAACTGACGGTCGACGCAGAGCGATTCGCCGGGCTCGGGTTCACCTTGACCGAACAGGCCGACCGGATCGAAACTCAACTGCGCAACATCGGGCTTACGCATCACTTCGCTCGGCTTGTCGTCTTCGTCGGTCATGGCTCGTCCTCGTTGAACAACCCCCACGAATCTGCACACGACTGCGGAGCTTGCGGCGGCAAGCACGGAGCTCCCAACGCGCGCGCATTCGCTGCCGTAGCCAACCTGCCCGCAGTGCGAGTAGCCCTGTCCCACCGCGGGATCGACATCCCAGACGACACTTATTTCGTCGGCGGGGTACACAACACGGCCAGCGACCGAACCACATTCTTCGACACTCAGGACATCCCCGAGACACACCGAGATGAATGGGAGGCGTTGCACCGAGATCTCGACGAGGCCCGAGCCATGTCGGCTCGGGAACGATGCACCCGCTTCTACTCTTCGCCGAAGACCTTTTCGTTAAATCGCTCGCTGAGACACGTCGAGCAGCGGTCGCGCGATCTCTCGCAGGTACGTCCCGAGTGGGGGCATTGCACGAACGCGGTAGCGGTCGTTGGCCGACGCGCTCTTACCCAGGGGCTCTTCCTGGACCGGCGGACGTTCGTCATCTCTTACGACCCCAACGGCGACTCCGACGGGTCGATCGTCCAGCGCATCCTTCTCGCCATGGGGCCTGTCGGGGCCGGCATCAACCTCGAGTATTACTTCTCGACGGTCGACAACCGCGTGTTCGGTTGCGACACGAAGGTTCCGCACAACGTCACGGGCCTGCTCGGAGTCATGGAGGGCGCGGCGAGTGATCTTCGTACGGGCCTGCCGAAGCAGATGGTCGAGCTGCACGAACCCATGCGACTCTTGTTGATCGTCGAAGCGCCCGTGGGGATCCTGGGGCAGATCTACGGTAGCCAGCCGGCCATCGCCGAACTGCTCGACAATGAATGGATCCACCTCGTGTCGGTCGACCCCACCGACGGGCACTTCGAGCTATTCGTGCCGGGGCAGGGCTTCGTCACCTGGGAGGGAGAGCGATCCACGCTTCCCGTCGTACCGAGCTCCTTCGACTATTACCAGGGCCGCAGCGGCTTCCTGCCTCCCGCTCACATCGAGTCGAAGGCGGTGAGATGACGACATCGGGCTGGCTTATCGCGGCGATCCCGGGGTTTCCCCTGATGGCGGCTGTGCTCGCAACCGCAGATCGAGTCTCTGGGGGCCGCTTTCTAGGCTCGCGGCTTCTCGCTCGGGTTGCAGTTTGGGGAGTGGGTCTTTCGGCCGCATGCGCGGCTTCAGCGGCTGCCATCACGTTCGCCGAACCGGCTCCCAGGTTGGTCATCCTCGGTACGTGGGTGCAGACCGGTTCGCTAACGGTCGATATCGGATTCCTGTTGGACCCACTATCAGCCACGATGGCAGTAACCATCGCGGGGCTCAGCTGGCTCGTGGCGCGCTTCTCAGTCAACTATCTTCACAACGAGGCCGGTTTCGACCGTTACTTCACCGTCCTGCCGCTGTTCGTCGGAGCCATGCTGGTCCTCGTTCTCGCCGAGAACTACCTGATGCTGTTCGTGGCATGGGAGGTCGTCGGCGCGTGCTCGTACCTGTTGATCGCCTTCTACCGTGATCGCAACTCCGCGGCCGAGGCCGGCACACGAGCATTCGTCCTCAACCGCGTAGGCGACGCCGGCTTGCTCGCGGGGATCTTTATCCTCGCAGCTCAGAACAACGGGCTGAGCTACTCCGAGGTGCTCGCCTCGCCCCTGTCCGCTGCCACGGGAACCGCCGTGGGGCTCTGCTTACTGATGGGCGCGGCCGGCAAATCGGCGCAGATGCCGCTCGGAGGGTGGCTCGCTCGCGCTATGGAAGGCCCGACGCCCTCCAGCGCCTTGATCCACGGCGCAACCATGGTCACAGCCGGTGTCTACCTCGTGGTGCGAAGCGCTCCGTTGTACGAGCGAGCCCCCATCGCTCTCGTGGCGGTCGGGGTGGTCGGCGCCATAACCGCGCTGTATGGCCAGCTAGCCGGCCTTACCCAAAACGACATCAAGGGCATGCTCGCCGCCTCCACCAACGCTCACCTCGGGTTCATGTTGCTCCTGTGCGGCCTCGGGCTGTACCCGATCGCGATCTTCCATCTCGTAGCACACGCGTTCTACAAGACGAACCTGTTCCTTACAGCTCCATCGATCCTTCACCATCTCCACGGGGGACCGGATCCCGCGGCGGTCGCCCAGCCCACTCAGACGGCCCGCGCAACATCAACCTTGGTAGGCGTGGCCGCGCTGCTCCTCTTCATAGCTCCCTTCGCGACGGGGCTGCTGTCGTTACCGGACCAATGGGCCCGAGGGACGGTCGCCCTCGGCGGTCTCGGAGTGGTGGCTGCGTTCGGTCTGTGGTTCTCGGCCAGCCGCATGGTCCGCGCCACTTTCCACGATGACGCAAGAAGGACGCGGCGAACGGCCATCGCCGTTGCGGTGGGGTTCGGATTGGCGGTGGCGGCGATCGCCGTTCGATTAGTACCGGGGGGCATCGATGGTTCCTGGTTCGCCCGCTTGCTCGCTCCCACCGTTTCCGAGAGCGGAGCCGCCGTCGAAGCCCCGCTGGGCACGACGATCGTGCTGGTTGCCGCACTGATCTGCCTGATGCTTTCCGGCATAGCGGTGCCCCGGTTCTTCGACCGTTTCCGCGCCGAGCAACCCCCGGGGACGGGCAGTGCGTTTGCGCGCCGGCTCTACTTCGCTGCGTCCAACCGAGCGTGGCTTGACGAGGCGGCAGATCGCGTAACGGCCTCCTTAACGCGCGCCGGAACCGCCGTCGACCGATTCGAACGCGTAGTCCTGGATCCCATGACGGGGGCGCTGCTGCCTTCCTACAGCCCACCTCCCGATGTGACGTGGGAGGCGCGACTAGGCGCCGCCGCAGAGGCCCACGACACTGGAAGCGCCGAGCTACCCGAGCGGCCTGGACTGGACTGGCTTCCACCGGCGGCCCACCCCGCGCCTGCCAGTGCCAGGCGCGGGTTACGGGCAGGGGACACGCCGATGGAACGGCTGAGTTCCGCTACCACTCGGCTGGAGCACAAGGTCACATCACAGGGCGATGGCCTTTTCGGCGCCCTCACGACCTCCGTCTCGGCATTCAGCGAGCGGACCGAGCGAGTGGTGTTCCAACGAGGGATCGACAGCCTGTTCGGACGGCTCTCGGGAACGCTAGCTGCGTTAACCGAAGCAGTCGAAAGCCGTGTGTTCCAACGAGGGATCGAAAGCCTGTTCGGACGACTCTCGGGAACGCTAGCTGCGTTAACCGAAGCAGTCGAAAGCCGTGTGTTCCAACTCGGCCCCGGCCGAGTTGCGGCATTCGGCGAGCGCGTCCGGAGAGGCTTGCTGCTGTTAGAAGCCTTCCTTGGCAGGCCGATCGTGGCCGCGTTGGTCGCGCTTGCTTGCATCGCCACGATCGCGGTGGCGCGCTGATGCCCAACGAGCTACTGGCAGTCGACCAGGCCGGCTTCCCTGCCCTTACCCTGCTGCTCCTGTTCCCGGTGGTAGCCGCGGCTGTGGTCGCTTCCCTGCGTGATGCTCGCGCCGCAACACACGTTGCGATCGCGGCGGCGGCTCTGGAGTTTGCAGGAACGATAGCTCTGGCGTTTGCCTTCGAGCCAGGCATAGCGGATATGCAGTTCGTCGAACGCACCGGTGCGTTCCTCGGTGTCTCCTGGCACATCGGAGTGGACGGAGTGAGCATCCTGTTCCTACCGCTGACCGCGCTCCTCGGGCTGATGGTGATCGCCTATGCCGAACACAACATCCCTGCCCGCCGGGCTGAGGGTGACCCTCCCATAACCGGGACCGCGCCCGGCTACTCTGCGGCGATCCTGATCCTTCAGGCAACGATGCTGGGAGCGTTCGTCGCGCTCGATCTGATGATCTTCTGGGTCTTCTTCGTTGCGGAGTTGATCCCTAGTTGGTTCCTCATCACTCGCTGGGGAACCGGGCCGCAACGCCGGGATGCAGCGCGTAACTATGCCGGCTTCGTCGGTGCCGGCGCGGCACTCATGCTGGCCGGGATAATCCTTACGGGCCAAGCCCATGCGGCCGCCACCGGCGACGGCCTTTCGTTCGAATTGGGCCGGTTACTCGCTGCGGATCTGCCTCCCGCATCGCAGACTTGGCCATTCGTGCTCCTGGCGCTGGGCCTCGCCGTCAAGGCGCCGCTCTTTCCCTTCCACACATGGCTTCCGAAGGTCCTCGATCATGGGCCGGTGGTGGGGATGAGCGTGTTCCTGGTCGGAGTGAAGCTCGGAACCTATGGATTCCTGCGTTTCGTCATCCCTCTTTTTCCCGACTCGGCTCAGGAGTGGCTGTGGATCATGGCTGCAGCAGGTGCCGTGAGCGTGATCTACGGCTCTTTCCTCGCGCTGGGTCAAACAAACCTCCGCCGGTTATTGGCGTTCGCAAGCGTGGCGCACATGGGCGTAGTGATGCTGGGGCTTTTCTCGTTGAATCTCGATGGGTTCGAGGGCGCTCTGTTGCAGATGGTCAACCTCGGGATCGTCGGCGCCGGTCTGTTCTTCGTCGCTGGATTCCTGACTGCCCGGATCGGTCAACCGGAGCTGGCTTCCCTTGGAGGACTCGTCTCTTCTGCTCCGCTCATGACAACAGCCTTCCTGTTGGTCGCGCTTGCCGGGATCGGCCTTCCCGGTACCAACGGATTCAACGGCGAGCATCTCGTGATGCTCGGTGGTTACCAGCGCAGTTGGTGGATAGCGGTCGTCGCGGGTCTGGGCGTTCTTCTGACCGCGGCTTACTCTCTGTACTTCTTCATACGCGGCTTTATGGGTGAAGCTCACAAGACACTCGCTGAACGTATCTACGACCTCACTCGCGGCGAGCGTGCGATAGTTGCGGTTCTCGCTGCGCTGATCTTTTGGATCGGACTGGGCACAAGTCCGTTCATCCACCGTATGCGGCCGCCATTGACGTGGCTTGAGGAGAGGGTCGACCAGGCCTCCTCCGGTGTCGCTCGATCGGAGAAGCGAACATGATCCAGGGCGCCGGTGACGGTATCTCGCTTCTTGCGATCCTTCTGGTTTGGCCGCTCTTGGTCGCAATGGCGCTCGTGCCACTCCGCGGCGCACGGATCATCCAGCGAGTTGCTCTGATCGGCACGCTCATAGAGCTGGGTCTCTCTCTGTGGATATTCGTTGACTTTGCAGCGGCACCGACGGCAGCGTTCCGGTTCGAAGAGCAACTACCTTGGATAGACGCTATCGGCGCCAGCATCCACATCGGGATCGACGGTCTGTCGGCCCCGTTCTTGCCTTTGACGGCCTTGTTGACCGTCATCGCAGCGGCTCAGACGCGGACCACCGTGTCCCATCGTCAGAAGCCCTACCTCATCTCCGTTCTGACCTTCTCGACAGCCACGACGGGAGTATTCACTGCACTGGATCTCGGGCTCTTCTTCGTGTTCTGGGAGCTGATGCTGATCCCCACATTCGTGCTGATCAAGCTTTGGGGCACGGGCCCGGGCCGTAGTCACGCGGCTACGAAATACGTGTTGGCGATGCTGATGGGTTCCATGACGCTGCTGGCCGCATTCGTCCTGCTGAGCGTCAACCACCGCACCGTGACGGGCTCACTGTCGTTCGATTACCTGGCACTTCTCGAAGTCGAGGTCCCCGCAGGCCTCGAAACCGTGCTGTTCTTCCTGATGGCGTTCTCCTTCACCCTCAAAGCACCACTGTTCCCGATGCACTCGTGGCTTCCGCCGGCCTTGCAGGAGGGTCCCATCGGGATCGGCATCTTGCTCGCCGGTCTCAAGGTCGGCGTGTATGGATTTCTCCGGCTCATCATGCCGCTAACGCCAGGGGCCTTCATGCAATGGAAATGGTTGATCGCGGTCCTCGCGGTCCTCGCGATCTTGTATGGAGGCCTGGCTGCTCTTGCCCAACCCGACCTGCGACGACTGATCGCTTTCGCCGGCGTGAGCCACGTCGGGCTTGCCCTTCTCGGTCTGTCTTCGGGCAATGTGGACGGGGTGTCAGGTGCAGTCTTCCTGCTGGCGAACCTGGGACTGACGGCGCCGGGGCTCATTCTTGTCGCCGGGTTCATACACCAAAGGCTGGGAACCACCGACCTTGGCGCCCTCGGCGGGCTTGCCGCGCGCGCACCGGCTCTCACCGCCTTTGCCCTCGTATTCGTATTTGCGGAAGCAGCGTTGCCGGGCACGAGCGGCTTTCCCGGTGAATTCCTCGCGATGCTCGGGGCCTTCCGCGAATTCGGCGCGCCTTCTCTGATCGCGCTTGCCATCGTCGTTCTGTCAGCGGGGTACTCGTTGATCTGGCTGCAGCGAGCCTTTTACGGTCCGGTCACGCGCGATCCCGTCAACCACATCGCCGACCTCGTGTCCCATGAAGCTTCACTTGCCCTTGCGATAGCGGCGGCGATAGTTCTCCTTGGGGTATTCCCCTCGATCATTCTCGACCCCGCCCAGCCATCCGTAGCCCAACTCGTCGAGCGGCTGGGAACTGCCGCTGATGGTCTGGCGGCGCGCCGGTGAGACTCCTCCTGCCGCTCGTCATCCCACTCATCGGGGCCGCCGGGGTCGCGCTGCTGCATGACCGGCCACGGGTTCGTGACTGGACCACGATCCTGGCCGGGGTCGCCCAGATCATCGCCGTCGTAGTCCTGCTGCCGGACGTTCTCGACGGACACAGGGCAACTTTCAGCATCGTTCCGTTCCTACCCGATGCACCGATCGCTCTTCGAGGCGACCCACTCGGAATGCTCTTGCTCCTGACTGCATCACCGTTGTGGTTGCTCACAACTGTGTATTCGATGGGTTATCTGCGTGGCTCGGCCGCCTCCCTCACGCGCTTCCACGTACTCGTGGCCATCACGATCGCTGCAACCGCCGGTGTGGCTTTCTCCGCCAACCTCATCACTCTCTATCTGTTCTACGAAGCGATGACTATCGTCACCTATCCGCTCGTAACTTTCACCGGCACCAAGGAAGCGGCGGCAGGGGGACGACGCTACCTCTCCTACCAGCTCGGAACCGGGATCGCTCTCTTCCTGCCTGCCGTCATGCTGACCTACACGCAGACAGGATCCTTTGCTCTCACACCGGGGGGCATCTTCGGCGCGGAGCCGGCCGGCTTTCTGCCGATCCTCACCTACCTGCTGTTCCTATTTGGGATCGCAAAGGCGGCGATCGTGCCGGCTCACACATGGCTGCCGTCCGCCATGGTGGCTCCGGTGCCCGTGAGCGCCTTGCTCCACTCGGTTGCAGTCGTCAACGTGGGTGTCTTCACGCTGTTCCGGGTGCTGCTAGACGTGTTCGGACAGGACGCGGTCGCATCTCTCGGGCTCGGCCGGCTTACGCTGATCGCGACGTCGGTCACGATCCTCGTGGCATCTCTCATCGCCCTGCGACTCGAAAACCTGAAGGAGATCCTGGCCTACTCCACGATCGGGCAGCTCTCTTACATGATCTTGGGGATCGCGCTACTAAACGAAGCGGGCACTATAGGAGGCGTCCTGCACCTCGTCGGACATTCGGTCAGCAAGATCACCCTTTTCTTCGCGGTTGGGGCGATAGCGGTGGGAACCGGGGCGACCAGACTGAACGAATTACGGGGACTCGGCCAGCGGATGCCTCTCTTGCTCGGCGTCTTCGCCGTCGGTGCGGCCTCCATCGTCGGGCTTCCGCCCACCGTCGGTTTCGTAACCAAGTACTTCCTATTCATCGGGGTCGCAGAGGCGCACCAGTGGCTCGTGCTGGTAGTGCTGGCCGCATCGACGTTGTTATCGGCCACCTACTACCTTCGTATGGTTCGCACCTCGTTGTCTCCGATGCCATACGCCGACGACGGACCGGGGGAGCCCACCGCGCCGCGGCGATCCGGGCGCCCCGTCCCCAGCGAGATGCTCGTCCCGATCGTCATCACGGCCGTCCTCACGATCGTGCTCGGGGTCGTGCCCGGTCCCATCCTGACGCTGGTGCGCGCCGCGACTCCCTGACCCCAACCGGGCGACCCTGTTGCACGCGACAAGAGCCGGGTAGGAATGGCTCCTAACCCCGTGCGAAGCAAAGGTAGGAAGCGATGTCCCCCTGCTGTGACCTGCGAGCGGTTCGCGCACCGATCAACCAGGTCCACCGAACATGACCCTGCCTTAGAGGCGGGAAAGCGGTTCGTTGGCACGATCTGTACGCGCCGCCCGTACCTCGATGCCGGGACGTCAGCGACGGAGTGGACCTCGGGCCACCTTCTCGCGATGCGCGGCCAGATCCTCTTCCGCCCGGATGTACTCCACCCACCATGTGGCTCCCGCCTCGTCGAGGCGGCCGATGATGTCGAGATCGCCGTCCCAATCTTCGCCTCGGGTGCGTCCCCCGGTGACAATGTCGTAGCCGTCGAAACCAGGGCGGTACGGCAAGAGCGCAATTCCCATTGATCGAGGTTGTCCTCGACGCTTCGGTCGTTCTGAAGTGGTTCGTGGCAGAGAGTGAGGTTGGCTCGTCCCAAGCTCGAGCTGTGCGGAGCCGGTACGAGGATGGAGGACTGCTCGTGGCAGTCCCCTCTCTGATGTTCCTGGAGGTGGTCAACATCGCCGGCCGACGGTGGTCGTGGGATGAGGCGCAGTTGCTCGAGCTCGCCGGCGCCCTCGATGATCTGGGCTTTGACGTTGCCGAACCAGAGCTTCGATTGGTGACGGCCTGGACGGCTCGAGGATTGACCGCGTACGACTCCACCTACGTCGCCCTTGCCGAGGAACGGGCGAGCCCACTGCTGACAGATGATCAGCGGGTGCTCGACGTGGCACCCGCCCTGGCCCGGCCGTTGGTCGTGTGAATGTCGAGCTCGCAGATCTGCGGAGGGCCGGTAGGTCAGGCGGCCCCGGGCGTTAGTCTCCCCAGACATGACCAGAGATCGGTAAGCGAAACAGGAGGTTCCCATGGCGAGTGTGAAACCGATCCCCGATGGATACCCGCAGGTCACGCCCTACCTATGCGTGGATGGGGCCGCCGCGGCCATAGATTTCTACAGCGCCGTGTTCGGCGCTGCGGAGAGGGCACGCATGCCTGCACCCGAGGGCAAGATCGGGCACGCCGAGCTCGAGATCGGTGACTCGGTCATCATGTTGGCGGACGAGTTCCCAGAGATGAATATTCGCGGCCCCAAGTCCATCGGTGGGACTCCGGTCACCTTGAGCGTCTACGTCGAGGACGTCGACGGCGTTGTCGAGCGTGCAGTGGAGGCCGGGGCCAAAGCCCTCCGGCCGGTCGAGGATCAGTTCTATGGCGACCGGTCGGGGCAGTTCGAGGACCCCTTCGGCCATCGATGGAATGTCGCCACCCACATTGAGGACGTGTCCGAAGAGGACATGGCCAAGCGGGCGTCCGAGGCGATGGGCGGTTGAGGGGCCCGGACGGCCTCATGGGAGGCATTGACCGAATGTCTCCCCGGTAGAAGGACGTCTGAGATGCAATCCCGACGAAGCGGGATCGGGCCCCTCCCGCGCGAGACGCGGCCCTAGATGGGCTCTCGCGCTGGGCGATCGCCGGCCGGGCATCTCAGGGCCGCGACAGGAGCTGCACTCGGTGTAGCAGGGGTGGGGTTAGCCGCGGCGTTTCTGGCTGAGCCCATCTTTGGCACCTCACCGGCGCTAGTCCTTTCGTTTGACCACAGCGGGCAGCTCGAGTTGGGGGGAGTGGTCATATTCTTCGTCGTGGCCGTGGCAGTCCTCCTGGGAGGCCCGTTCGGCGCCTGGCTTGCATTGCGGGCGGGTCGCTGCGCCCGGGCAGATTGGACGGCCGTCCTCACAGGCCTGCTGTCGGTGGGGGCGACCTCCGTTGTCTTGAGTCTGGTGCCGAGTTCTCCGGGTGACCCGGTGCTGGAGCCCTATGGACTCGTCGTGGGGGGATTTACGAGCGGGCTGCTGAGTCGCATCCTCGTGCTGCTCCTAGGCCACGGACGGCGGAGTTCACCCTGAATGGCTCGGACGACTCCTGAGGGATGGCGATGCCTCGGGCCGGCACCGGAGCCCTGCACCTCGAGCGGGACCATCGCAAATCGTGGGCACGTCCGTCGGCCTCCCCAATGCGATCATGTGAACCATGATCGTCCTGCAGATCCTTGTCGGCGTCGTCGGGGCCTTCATCGTCTTCGGCACCGTTCTGTCGGCCATCCGAACCTTCGTACTGCCCCGGGCTGCGCCCGTTTTGATCGGCAGGATCGTATTTCTGGGGCTCAGGTCGGTGTTCGACCTCTTCGCGCGTCCCTCCCGGCCCTATGAGGACCGGGATCGCATCATGGCCCTCTATGGCCCGCTGGCCCTGCTCTCGCTGGCAACCACCTGGGTCCTCCTGGTGGGCGGGGGATACACCATGATGTACTGGGCCGCGGGGATCAGACCCTTCTCGGAGGCGGTGATCACCAGCGGTTCGTCGCTGTTGACACTCGGATTCGTACGCCCTGCGGGCACCTCCACGGTGCTGCTGGCATTCTCCGAGGCGGCTCTGGGGCTGCTGTTGATCGCCCTTCTCATCACCTACCTGCCCGTGATCTACGCCGCTTTCACGCGTCGGGAGATCTCCGTCACCCTCCTCGAGGCCTTCGCAGGCAGCCCGCCATCATCGAGCGAATTCCTGCTGCGGCATTACCGCATCGGCGGCCTTACCCGGTTGGACGACAACTGGCTCAGCTGGCAGACGTGGTTTGCCGATGTCGAGGAGAGCCATACCTCGATTGCGGCACTGTGTTTCTTCCGGTCCCCACAGCCGGATCGGTCGTGGGTAACCGCAGCAGGCTGCACTCTCGACGCAGCGGCTCTGCACGCCTCCTGTCTCGATATGGAGCGGGAGCCGGAGGCCGAGCTCTGCATCCGCGCCGGCTATCTCTGCCTTCGCCACATCGCCACCTTCTTCGCCATCCCCTACGACCCCGACCCTTCGCCTGACGATCCCATCTCCATCCGGCGCGCCGAGTTCGACGAGGTCTGGCAGAAGCTCGCACAGGAGGGCCTGCCCATGAAGCCCGAGCCCGATCAGGCCTGGCGGGCCTTTGCCGGGTGGAGGGTCAACTACGACGCAGTCCTGGTGGCCCTGGCTCGCCTCACGATGGCGCCATCCGCTCCTTGGATCGGCGACCGGCCCGCCCCCGACTCCCGGCCACCACTTCTCGGTGGCGTCCGATCTGGGCCTGCCCGTCGATCCGACATCGTGGGCTGACTGCCGCGCAGGTGTGTGGACCCTGAAATTGGGTTGATAATGTCGTATGGCCCGGGGACAACCCAAAGCATCGGCGCGCCGGACGGCGGTGAAGGCGGCTCTCCTGGCGCTCGTCCTGAGCCTGCCTGCATGCAAGGGATCGGGTTACTCCTACATCTCCAACGCCAGCACCAAGACATACTTCAAGGTGCCCGAGGAGTGGGAGCTGTTCGAAAGAAGCGAGATGATGTCGGGCGAATCCCCCGCCGTCTCGATTCAGAGCCTACAGGGTGCTTCGGACCTGTGGGTGGTGGCGTTCGATGCGGCTCCGAGCCCGGACCTCGACAACGTTCTCGCCACCTCGTCTCAGCACCCAACCGGCTATGCGCTGGTCCGCCCTCTAACCGAGAAGGAACGAGATACCTATTCTCTGGCGTCGTTGCGCAACGAGGTGGTCCCGCTGGACCGGCTCAAGCAGGCCGAAGGCCGGGTCGAGGCGGTCTCGGAGGAGGAGATCGAGCTCGAGAGCGGCGCCCACGGGAGCCGGCTCGTCAACGAGATCAAGGTGGAGGGGGACGTCTTCACCCTCGATCAGACCGGTCTCGTAGACTCGGGGACCCACCGAGTCTATGTGCTGGTCATCGGGTGCGAGGCTGCTTGTTACGAGGCGAACAAAGCGGTGATCGACCAGGTGGCGGACTCGTGGACGATCGAGGAGAGCTGATATGAGCAGCAGAGGCCTTAGCCGAGGGTTGGCGAGTGGGTGCGCATGCCCTTGAGACGAAACAAGCCCGACGGTGGCCTCGACGCCACTCACGAGGCTCCGAGCAGGATAAGAGACGAGGACCGCACCACCCGCAAGCCCATGGCGTGGTGGGACCGGATCAAGCTGATCGTATTCCTTGTCGGAGCATGGTCTCTGATGCTGTGGGCGGCC
The DNA here is from genome assembly GCA_013817045.1 of Actinomycetota bacterium. Taxonomy (GTDB): domain Bacteria; phylum Actinomycetota; class CADDZG01; order CADDZG01; family WHSQ01; genus JACDDL01. The sequence goes on from JACDDL010000076.1 coordinate 12,163, forward strand.
ATGGCCCAGAATCCATTCCTCCCGTTCAACGACGCCGTCAACCTGACCCTGCGGTCGCAGGGCTGGCTATTGTTCCTCGCCGGGATCGAGCTC
>JACDDL010000077.1 GCA_013817045.1 Actinomycetota bacterium
AGTCGGGACAGAAGGCGAGCAAGCAAGCAAGCACAAGGAGTAGCGAGATGACAGGACAGACGACAAACGGAGAGAAGGTCGCGGACGCGGGCATGCGGTTCGCGTTCTATGGACGCGTCTCGACCGAGGACAACCAGGACCCGACTCTTTCGTTGCCCCGCCAACTCGCCAACTGCGAGAGCGCAGTATGAGAAACGGGAGGGCATGGCCCACTTCTACGACGTCGAGTCGGGAGCGATGCGGTTGGACGCGCGCGGCTCGGCAAGGGACTAGCTGGCTTCGACATACCGATACCGAGGGACGGAGGCCTCGGCGATTTGATCGAGGAGGCCTCCTCGCGCATGTTCGACGCGGTCGTGTGCGAGTCGATCAACCGGCTGTCACGCAACCCGTCGGTGACGTTCCGGGTCGAGGAGCAGCTTGCTGACGAAGGCGTGAGGCTGTGGGCAATGGACGAGCCGTTCGAGGAGTCGTTCGGTTCGATCGTTCTGCGCCACGTCAACGTCGGGCTCGCGCGCGGCTACTTGCACGAGTTGAAAGTGAAGTCGAGGCAAGGGATCGAAACCGCGGCCAAGCAGGGGCGTCATGCGGGCGGAAAGGCTCTGTATAGGTACCAGTTCGCGCAGCTTCCGCACCCGAACCCGCACAAGTCTGAGCAGGGATTGAAGGTCAAGGTGCTGGAGCGCGACCCGGCTACGGCGCCGGTCGTGAAGATGATCTTCCACGACCTCGTCGTGAACGGACTGACGATCACGGAGATCGAGAAGAAACTGAATAGCGATCTGGAGCGTTACCCGCCGCCGCAGTCGCCCGACCCGAAGAGACGTACGGGGCTGTGGGGACGGTCGAGCGTGTGGGAGGTCCTGAACAACCCAAAGTTCACAGGCCACCAGGTGTGGAACCGCCGACAGCGAAAGCGCGGAGGACGGCTCAACCCACCCGAGAAGTGGGTGTGGTCCGATGCGCCCGCGCACGAGAGCCTCGTGTCACGCGAGATGTTCGACCGCGCCAACGTGACGGCGATCAAGCGCGACAACGTGACCAAGGCGGCAGAGGGCCACGACGAATACCCCAAGCACAACTACGTTCTGCGGTCCTTCCTTCATTGCGGGATATGTGGTCTGCGGATGCACGGCAACGTGCGTCGAGGTCGGGACGGCGCGTACTACAAGTGCGAGCTGAATCGCCGGCAAGCATCGCTTGTTCCGGAGGATCACCCGCGCACGGTCTATCTGCGGGAGGACGGGGCAGGGGAGAAGGTCGTCGAGTTCCTGAGCACCCATGCATTCGGGCCCGAGCGCGTCGACGCGCTCAGGGACGCACTGGCGACCACGGCCCCGGGGCCGACAAGGCTCAAGCCGAGGTCGAGCGTCTGCGCGGCGAGATAGCGAGCTTGCAGACGAGGATCAGGCGGCTGGTCACGAACCTGGAGGCCGAGGAGCCGGGCAGCGAGATCGCGGCCGATATCCGGGCGCGCATGGATGAGCTGGCGAGGCTCAGAAGCAAGAAGCAGGCTCAGTTGGAGGCTGCGGAGAAAGAGGCGACACTGGTCCGCGCCCCGGAGTCGGCGGAGGCCCTGGTGGCCGCATTGCCGCTCCTAGACGTGGATTGGGAGCTTCTGAGCGATCAGGAGTTCCGCGACCTGCTGACGGCGCTGAGCTTCGTAGCGAGCTACAACCCGACTAAGCGCGAGCTGACCATCAGGGTGACGTTGGTTCCCGAGCTGTCGGACCCTGATGGGCCGCGCGCTCCCCTTTTGTTCGTGCCCCCGGCAGGATTCGAACCTGCGCACCTCGCTCCGGAGGCGAGTGCTCTATCCCCTGAGCTACGGGGGCTCAGCGTCCATTCCTTACACTACAGACAATGATTACGGACCATCTCTCCGATCTCGTCCGGCAGGCCCTCGAGCGGGCCGCCGCAGAGGGCGCGTTCTCGCCCGACGGCGCCCCCGAGATCGAATTCGAGCGCCCCCGCCGGCGGGAGCATGGTGACTGGTCCACCAACCTGGCCCTCGGGCTCGCCAAGGGGGCCGGGAATCCACGCACCCTTGCCCAGGCGCTGGCCGAACGGATGCCTGCCTCCACCCTGGTGGAGACCGTCGAGGTCGCCGGGCCCGGCTTCTTGAACTTCCACCTGTCGCCGGGCTGGCTCTACGACGTCGTCACCAGGGCCGCGGACGAGGGGAGCGCCTTCGGGCGCGCCGACTCGGGCTCCGGGACGGAGGTCAACATCGAGTATGTCTCGGCCAACCCGACCGGTCCGATAAACGTCGTCAGTGGCCGCCATGCCGCCATCGGGGATGCGATCGCAAATTTGCTGGCCGCCGTTGGGTGTGAGGTCACGAGAGAGCATTACGTCAACGACGCAGGCGGGCAGCTGAAATTGTTCGGGGAGTCGATCGGAACCCATTACCTGCGGCACTTCGGCGTTGAGGCAGAGCTTCCCGACGACGGCTACAAGGGCGCCTATGTGGCCGATCTAGCCGACGAGATAGTGCAGGAGATCGGTGACGAGCTGGTCGAAGCCACTCCCGAGGAGCGAACCGCTGGTCTCCTCGAGCTCGGGCTCGTTCGCATGCTGGCGAGGTCTCGGACAACCTTGGAGCGGTTCGGAACCCACTTCGATGTGTGGACGCTCGAGCGCTCCCTGCACGAATCGGGTGCGGTTGAAACCGCCCTGGCCCGTCTCGGCGACCGTGGCTATGCGGAGGAACGCGAGGGCGCGCTGTGGTTCAAGGCAACCGATCTCGGCGACGACAAGGACCGGGTCCTTGTGCGCTCCAACGGCGCGCCGACTTATCTCGCATCCGATGTTGCCTACTTCGTGCACAAATTCGATCGTGGTTTCGACCGGCTCATCTACCTGCTCGGTCCCGACCACCACGGCACGGTTGCCCGGATGTTTGCCACCGCCGAAGCCCTCGGTTACGAGCGCGATCGAGTCGAAATACATCTCGTCCAGGTGGTGACCTTATCGAGTGGAGGCACGACGCTCAAGGCTTCCAAGCGGGCGGGTGTGGTCGTGGCCCTGAACGAGCTCATGGACGAGGTCGGAGTCGATGCGGCGCGCTACACGTTTTTGACGCGCGCCATGGAATCGCCCCTGGAATTCGACATCGAGTTGGTCAAGCAACAGGCGCCTGAGAACCCCGTTTTCTACGTGCAGTATGCACACGCACGCATCTGCTCGATTCTGCGCAGGGCAGACGAGGAGGGCATCAGGACTGGCGCCGCGGGCGCGCCTTTGGACCGGCTCGTTCATCCCAGTGAAACGGAGTTGATGCGCAAACTCGCGGCCTACGAAGAGGTTGTGCCAGAGGCCGCCCACTTGCGCGCCCCGCAAAGGATCGCCCGCTACATCGAGGAGCTTGCGGGCGCGTTCAGCGCTTTTTACCGGGATTGCAAGGTTATCTCCGAGGATGACGAGCTAAGTGCAGAGCGTCTGAAGCTGTGCGTTGCCACCAAGCGCGTGATCGGAGATGGTCTCGGACTTCTCGGAGTGACCGCTCCGGAGAGAATGTGAACACGGAGTTTCTGCAAGTCGACGTCTTCACCGAGACTGCTTACCGGGGCAACCCGCTTGCTGTTTTCCCCAAGGCCGGTGAGCTGACCAGACGACAGATGCAGGCGATCGCGAGAGAGATGAACCTCTCGGAGACGACCTTCGTGACGAGCGCGGCGCGCGATTCCTACCAGGTCCTCATCTTCACTCCACAGGAAGAGCTTCCCTTCGCCGGCCATCCCACAATAGGAACAGCGTGGACGCTCCGGCACCTGGGGCTTATCTCAGGTGACGAGGTCTATCAACACTCACCCGCAGGGCCGACTCCGATCCGGGCTCGAGGTCAGGCGCTGTGGTTCACGAGGAGCGGATCTGCCACAGAGGACTTCGAGGACACCGATCCAAACGCCTCGAGGAGGATTGCCGACGCCCTCAGCGTCGATGTCGACGCAATCGGGCTCGAGGCGCGAGAGCTCGGACGCCCGGGCCTGCTGAGGCCAGCGTTCTCGGACGCCGGCCTGCGCCAGCTCATGGTGCCGGTGAAGAACCTCGACACACTCGGAGGCTGTCGCCCAGACGCCGAGCGTCTCCGAGACGTCTCTCCCCACGGCGCCTACTGCTTTACGGGCGTGGGGGCCGGTCAGGCGAGGGCGCGGGGCTTCTTTCCGGACTTCGGTATCCCGGAAGACCCGGCAACCGGGTCCGCAGCAGCAGCACTCGGCCTCTATCTCGCTTCCAGGCTGGGTGCGGTCGAGCTGTCCGTGACGCAGGGGGTCGAAATCGGCCGCCCCTCACTCATCCGGATCGAGGCAGAACCCGGGAGCGTGGCGGTGGGTGGAAGCTGCCGGATGGTGCTCTCCGGCCGCCTCGAAGCGCTTCCGGGGTAGACACACGCAGCCTTTTCCGGCTCCGGGCCGTCAGGGGGCCGAGGGAAGGCGTCGTGTTCGCTACCCTCAACCGATGCACAACTTGCTTCCGGCGTCCGCCGGGCCCCTGCCCGACGGCCATCTCATGATCGGTGGTTGCGACACGACCGAGCTCGCTCAGCGCTTTGGGACCCCATTGTTGGTCCTGGACCGCATGACCCTGGAAGCCAAAGCACGCTCCTACACGCAGACGATGGGGGCCGGGAGGGTCTTTTTCGCATGCAAGGCGCTCTGCTGCGTTGCACTTTGCGAGGAGCTTGACGGCCTCGGGCTGGGACTCGACGTCTGCAGTGGGGGAGAGCTTGCAACCGCCCAGGCCGCCGGGTTCCCTGCGCATCGAATTGTCTTCCACGGCAACAACAAATCTCTCGAGGAACTTCAGCAAGCGCAAAGGGCAGGCGTGGGCCGGATCGTCATCGACTCGTTCGATGAGATCGATCGTCTCACCAAGATCGGCGCGCCGCTAGATCTGCTCATGAGAGTGACCCCGGACGTCGCCACCGACACTCACGAATCGGTGCAGACGGGTCAGCACGACTCCAAGTTTGGCTTTGCCCTCGGGAACGGGGTCGCCATGGCCGCGCTGGAGAGACTCCTCGATGTCCCGAACGCTCGTGTCGTGGGGCTTCATTCGCACATCGGATCGCAGATCTTCGAAATGTCGGCTTTCCGGCTCGCAGTAAGCCGCCTCGCAGGGTTCCTTGGCGCGGCGCGAGACCACCTCGGCTTCATAGCGGAAGAGATCAATCTCGGCGGGGGGCTCGGCATTGCCCACACGAGCGATCAAGTGAGCCCGCGCCCCGAAGCCTCCGTCGAGGCGATTCGGGAAGCCGTGACGCAGGAGTTTGGCCTTCGTCATTTGCCAAAGCCGCTCATCGCGATCGAGCCGGGGCGCTCGATAACAGGGCCCGCGGGGGTCACCCTCTACTCGGTCGGAACGGTCAAACGTCTTCCGGGTGGACGGACCTTCGTATCGGTCGACGGCGGCATGTCGGACAACATTCGACCAGCGCTCTATGGGGCCCGTTATGAAGCGTTTCTCGCCAACCGCATGAACTCCCCCCTGGGAGCGCAGGTAACTGTTGCCGGCAAGCATTGTGAATCGGGCGACGTGCTCGTGAGGGATGTGCATCTGCCAGATGATGTTCAGCCCGACGATCTCTTGTGCATTCCGGCAACCGGCGCTTACACATATTCGATGGCGTCCAACTACAACCGCATCCCGAAGCCGGCAGTGGTGATGGTCGACTCGGGGAATGCGGTTGAGATCATCAGGCGCGAGAACTACGACGATGTTGTGCGCCTCGACCGCCACCTCGACGGAACGCCGGTCTCGAGGGGAACTTCGTGAGCTCTTCGATCCGTGTCGGTCTGCTGGGCTGCGGCGTCGTCGGCGGCGCCACGGCACGCATCCTGCTCGAGCACGCCGACACCGTGTCACAGAAGGCCGGTGTCCGAGTGGACCTGGCTCGCATAGCGGTTCGAAGTCTCTCCAAGCAGCGGGAGATTTCGCTGCCCCCGGAAACATATACGACCGACCCTTGGGAGGTCGTGGGCGATCCAAACATCGACGTGATCGTAGAGGCCATGGGCGGTATCGAGCCCGCTCTCGACCTCATCCTTCACGCCATAAGGAGTGGGAAACACGTCGTCACCGCCAACAAAGAGTTGCTGTCGACTCTCGGCCGCGAGGTCATGTCCGCTGCGGACGAGGCGGGGGTGGATGTTCTGTTCGAGGCGTCAGTGGCCGGCGGAATTCCGATTGTGCGGCCGATGAAAGAGTCGCTGGCCGGAGACAGGGTGAAGCGCGTAATGGGAATCGTCAACGGAACGACGAACTACATCCTCACCCAGATGTCGGAAACGGGAGTGTCGTTCACCGAAGCACTCGGCCAAGCCGAGGAGCTTGGTTATACCGAGCTCGATCCTTCGTCGGACATCGAGGGCTTTGACGCAGCATCGAAAATCGCAATTCTTGCGTCGATTGCCTTTGGGGCCCGGGTTGTGGCCGGAGACGTGCATCGTGAGGGCATCTCGAAGGTGACAGCAGCAGATGTCGACGCGGCTCACCAGCTGGGGTACGAAGTGAAGCTCCTGGCGGTGGCCGAAATCGAGGACGGGCAGGTCGCGGTGCGGGTCCATCCGGCAATGCTGCCCCGCACACACCCGCTTGCCTCTGTGCGCGACGTTTACAACGCCGTGTTCGTTGAAGCAGAAGAGGTCGGCGAGCTGATGTTCTTGGGGCGCGGGGCGGGCGGGCCTCCGACAGCCTCTGCTGTCGTTGGCGACATCGTGGAGCTGGCCCGCAACATCAAGTCGGAGAGTCGGAGTCCGGGCAGCGCCTATTATCGGGAACCCGCGCACATCAAAGCTCAAGATGAAGTCGGCGTTCGTTACTACGTGGTCTTGTCGGTCCAGGACCAGCCCGGAGTGTTGTCTTCGGTCGCAGGAATGTTTGCACACCATGGCATTTCCATAGCCAGCGTGCGGCAGGAAGGATTCGGCGATCAAGCGTCTCTGGTGTTGATCACCCATCATGCTACCGAGGCGCAGCATGCGGCGACCTTCGGCGATCTCGAGCAGCTTGACGCGGTGAAGAGTGTCGGGTCGAGGATGAGGGTCGAGGGGACGTCCGAGAGTTGAGTGGCCCTGCCGGCAGTGGAGGGGGGGCATGAACGAGCGTGCCCTTGCGGTGGCGGGGGCGAGGGGTGTGATCAAAAGATATTTCGACCACCTCCCCGTGGGCCCGGCCACCCCTATCGTAACCCTGGACGAAGGGGACACACCTCTTATCTACTCGGCCAGACTGTCGGAAGAGTGCGATGCGGACGTGTGGCTCAAATGGGACGGACTGAATCCCACCGGGTCATTCAAGGACCGCGGCATGACCGTTGCTATTTCCAAGGCGTTGGAGGAGGGTTCCAACGCCGTGCTGTGTGCTTCCACGGGCAACACAAGCGCCTCCGCGGCGGCATATGCGGCACGTGCAGGGATGATCTGCGCGGTCCTTATTCCCTCCGGCAACGTTGCGCTGGGCAAGCTGGCTCAAGCGCTTATACACGGAGCTCGCGTGATCGAGATCGACGGCAACTTCGATGAGGCGCTTGGGTTGTCGCAGGAGATGGCCCGCTCCCATCCCATCACGCTGGTTAACTCGGTCAACCCCTACCGCATCGAGGGTCAGAAAACCGCCGCGTTTGAGATTGTCGAAGCCCTGGGACGAGCTCCCGACATGCATCTCATGCCTGTTGGTAACGCAGGCAACATCACTGCCTACTGGCGCGGCTATACCGAAGCCCATGCCGCCGGATGGATACGCGAGCTGCCCGCGATGATCGGATGGCAGGCCGGTGGGGCTGCCCCGATCGTGACGGGGAAGGTCGTCAAAGACCCGAAGACGATCGCAACAGCGATCCGGATCGGCAATCCCGCCTCGTGGAACGGAGCCACCGAGGCCGCTCGCCTCTCCGGCGGGAGCATCGGCTCTGTCAGGGACAAAGAGATCCTCGAGTCTTATCGCTCCCTTGCCGCCGAGGGGATCTTCGTCGAGCTGGCCGCCGCCGCCGGCGTCGCCGGACTTCGGCAGATGCATGCGCAGGGAAGGATCCAGCATGGCGCCACGATTGTCTGCGTGCTCACCGGGCACGGCCTCAAGGACCCGGATTGGGCGGTCGCCACCGCTCCCAGACCGCCACGGGTCGCCGCGGAAGCCGGGCCTATTTTGAGATCGCTCGATCTGGCATGATGCAGCCATGACGCTGCCGGCACGAATTCGAGTTCCCGCGACCGTGGCCAATCTCGGTCCCGGATTCGACGCGCTCGGAGTGGCGGTGCGAATGCACCTTGAAGTGGACATCGAGCCTCGCCGGGACTCCGTCGATGTCCTCGTGGAGGGTGAGGGCGCCGAGCAACTGCCGCTCGACGAGAACAACCTCGTCATCCGCTCGATGAACACCTTTTTCGATCAGGTCGGACGCAGGCCGCCCGGTTATGCCGTGCGGATCAAGAACCCCATTCCCCTTGCTTCGGGACTGGGCTCGTCGGCCGCCGCAGTGGTTGGTGGTCTGTTCGCGGCCCGGGCGATTACCGGGCGAAGTATGCCGCAGGCGGAGATCATCGAACTGGCCACGGGACTCGAGGGACATCCCGACAATATCCTCCCGGCGTTGCTCGGGGGAATGGTGGTCTGTTATCGGCAGGGCAACAACGGGGCCCTAAGGCACTTCAGGCTGCTCCCGAGCGACCGGCTGGTCCCCATTCTGGCGGTGCCGGGCCGCGGGTTCGCGACCGCAGAGGCGCGCGCCGCCCTCCCGGGGGACATTGCCTTTGCCGACGCTCAGTTCACGGCATCGAGAGCGGCGCTTCTGGTGGCGGCCGTCTCCGCCGGGGCTAGCTCCGATGTGCTGGCTGAGGCTATGAGCGACCGCCTTCACGAACCTTCACGGCTGAAGCAGATGCCGGAGACGGATGCGGTTCACGGAGAGCTGCGGGACGCCGGCCTGCCTGTGGCGCTGGCCGGTTCCGGCCCTTCGCTGATCGTGATGGCCTCCAGACCAGAAACCTCGACGCGCGCAGAGCAGGTCCGGCGGATCTGCCGCAGTCGCGGTGCGGGATGGCGCGTCTTTGTAAGCGAATGGGAGCCGGAGGGTGCGGCAGCCCGAGCTTGACCATCGGGCTCCCAAACGCGCAGAAGGCCCGGGTCGTGTCGAGCCCGGGCCTTCTTTTGTCTTCTCGGTACGCAGCTACGCTTTGCGACTCCCTGCATGCGTGTCGCTGTCGTCGTCACGATCCGTCGCCTCGGTGTGAGAAGTAGGCGCCGGCCGGGTTTCCGTACGCGTTTCATTCTCCCTCTGAACCGGTGTCCCTGCGCCGTCGGTGCGGCCGGCTTCGTAGCTTGTCCTCTCGGCGATCTCGCGCTCTTCGAGCTTGCTGTGCCAACGCTCGCCCAGCTTGCCCCCCACTGCGCCACCCAGGAACATCGCAATCAACATGCCGATGCCGATCGCGGTTCCGATTTCGGCCAGCTCCCCCAAGGGAAGCCCCAGCTCTTGAACTCCCTGTGCATCCTGGGTGTTGACCCCGGAGATATTGGTGGCTACCGCGGTTGCGATGGCGCCCAACACAAGAAGTAGAGCGATCGCAAGGAGGGGCACCAGGATGCCGTTGGTCAGTCCTTTGCCTCGCGCCATGCGGCCCGCGGTGTATCCACCCCATAGATAGGAAAGAAATTGGGCGATCACCAACCCAATGCCGGCGCCGATGCCGGCCTCAACCGCCTCGGCGCCCGACGGAATTCCTCCTTCGGAGATTCCCAGTACGGAAAGGGCCCCTCCGATGATCGAAGACAACAACAGGAAGGCGCCGAAGGCGACGACTACCCCCGTGAGGATGGACCAGAAGGAGACGCCGCCTCTGGCTCTCTCCACGGTGACACTATTGGTATCGGTCCCGGTGGGTTTCTGACGACTGGACATCTCTGATAGCCTCCTAGGCTTAGACAGGTGAAGCGTTGCTTGTGGACCAAAATCTAGGGTTCCCCGATAAGCGCGCCCCTAACCCTCTGGTACTTGGAAGGCCCCGCCCCCTGCGCTGTCTAGTCGTCGTCGATGGTGAGCACTACCCACCTGTGGTCGAGGCGGCCATTCAAAGCCTCCGCCTGGAGGGTCGGGAGGTAGTCGCGGTGGTGATGGCCGGAGGACGGGAGAAGCTACCCGCCACCGGTGTTGCCTCGATTGGGGGGGTCGCCGTCAGGGGCGGCCACCCGGCCGCCGCGCTTGGACGGGCGATCCGGGAGCTGTCACCCGAACTGGTGGTGGATCTCTCAGACGAACCCGTCCTCGACTATCGCCGCCGGCACGAGCTCGTGTCGATTGCCCTGCTGCACGGCGTGCCCTACGAAGGGGCCGACTTCTATTTCTCGCCGCCACCCAGGCCCAAGTTGGCAAGCAAGCCGACCGTGGCGATCATCGGGACGGGCAAACGCTCGGGAAAGACGGCCGTGGCCGGTCTGGCCGCTCGCAGCTTGGCCGCCGCCGGGCGCAGTCCGGTAGTGGTCGCCATGGGACGGGGGGGACCGGCCCGGCCTGAGGTCTTGAGGGGCGATGCCCTCGACCTCGCGGCCACCGACCTCCTTGCCTGGGCGGACGCCGGGAAGCATGCCGCGTCCGACTACATCGAGGATGCACTCCTGGCGCGGGTGCCAACCGTCGGATGCCGGAGGTGCGGGGGTGGGCTCGCCGGAGGCGTTGCCATCTCGAACGTGGCGGAGGGCATCCGGCTGGCCAACGACCTCCCCGGCGATCTGATGATCCTCGAAGGGTCTGGTTCGGCGATTCCTCCCGCCCACGCCGACGTTACGGGCCTCGTCGTGCCGGAGTCGGTCCCGGACGAATACCTGCTCGGATACCTCGGTCCCTACCGCCTGTTGCTCAGCGACTTCGTATTCGTTACAATGGGATCTGCCCCATCGGGTTCGAACTCCCGGGCTTCCACCGTGGCCTCCCTGATAAAGAGCGTGCTGCGCTCGCTTGGGAGGCAAGATCGACGGGACGAACCCCGCATAGTTTGCACAGTCTTCCGTCCTACCCCCACCCGTTCCGTCGAGGGGGCGGCGGTCATGGTGGCTACAACTGCCCCTGAAGAAGCCGGGGGTTCCTTGAAAAAGCACCTAGAGGAACATCACGGATGTCGTGTAACCGCAGTGATTCACGCGTTGGCGGATAGAGGAAGGCTCAAGGGGGAGCTGGAAGCCGGCAGGAACGGTGCAGAGGTGCTGCTCTGTGAAGTGAAGGCGGCGGCGGTTGACGTCGCAACGAGATGGGCGCTCGAGGCGAGAATGGAAGTGGTCTATTTGGACAACGTGCCACACGGCATCGAAGACGACGACCCCGTCGCGACCCTCCTATGGGCGGGCGACCTTGCCATGAGCCGATATCGGTAATCGGTAAATAGGGGATTAGAACGACATGACGGTTGCAAGGCGGCAGCACTTCTTTCTCGCAGACCGAGGTCATGGCTTGCCTTATTCGAAAGGCTTGGCGGCGGCATCGCTCATGGTCACAGGGCTAACTCCGGCGCGCTCATACGTGGTGGCAAACAAGGTGGAAGAGGAGTTGAAGTTGCACCCGGCCGGCAACTCGACTCCCTCCTATATGAGAGAACTAACCCTCGAAGTGCTTGGCCGTGAGGCGGGTAGCAAGTACGTCGAGGCCTTCCTCAAGTGGGAATCGGTTGCGGAGTTGGATGGCCCGTTGATCATACTGATCGGCGGCGCCACCGGGGTTGGGAAGTCGACGATTGCTACGCAGCTTGCCACGCGCCTCGGCATCACTCGTGTGGTGTCGACGGACGCAGTCCGGGAGGTATTGAGAAGTGCCTTCACGGCCCAGATGTTCCCCACCCTCTATTCGTCCTCTTTCGAAGCCGACAATGCGGTCCGGCAGCCGATTCCCAACTCAGGGGACCGATTGATAATCGGCTTCCGGGAGCAGGCGGCCGCCGTGGCTGTTGGTGCTCAGGCGTTGATCGACCGGGCGGTGGCCGAGGGGACCGACATGATTCTCGAGGGGGCTCATCTCGTACCCGGATTCCTCCAGAGCGTCGATAGTGAGGAAGCGGTTATAGTCTCCTTGGTCATAACCGTGGACGATGAGCAGCTCCATCGGGACCACTTTCACCGGCGGTCTCGGGAAGCACGTCCGAAAGATCGTTATCTAGAGTCCTTCGACAAGATCCGTCGAATCCAGAGATACATGGTGTCTTCGGCTCTGATGCGAGAGGTGCCGACGATCGAGCATTGTGACGATGTCGACGCAACGCTTTCCA
>JACDDL010000268.1 GCA_013817045.1 Actinomycetota bacterium
CGACGTCCTCGACAACACCGGCCTTTCCGGCGCGCAGGGCCTCGACCTGCATGGCCGCGCTTCGTCCCGCTTCGCCCTCCGAGGGTGGGGAGGACAGCGGTTGGTCCGCGGCGTGCCCGACGAGATCGGTTTCACTGGACGCGGGGGTATGCGGCGCAACGGACATGGCGAGCCTTTCGTGGTAAGGAGGCTGCACCCTAAACCTAAACCGTGCCGGAGAACGTTGCGTCGAGAAAGCTCCCAACGTGGCCGCCGCGGGTGATACTCGCCGCAGGTCCGTACCCCCCGTCTGTCTCCACTAGCGGGTGGAGCCGGCCGTGAGGGCGCTGCTACGGCGTCGGCTTTCATCGGGTCCGTGGTCTTCGCGGCGCGGAGCGTCGTCCCTTGGTCCCCGGCCGCCCAGCCGCAAAGTGCAACCCCGAGGCTACCGCAGGTGTGCAACTACATTGCGATGATCTACCTGGTGCCGGCAAGCTCGATCTCGGTGTTGCCACGCGCAGTAGCGAAGAGCCCAAGAAGCCGAGCTGTCGCCGGCTCGGAGGCGCCGTCCGACCGCCTGCGCCCTCACAGGACGAGATCGGCAACCGTTGTCAGCTCGCGTGGGGCTGTGGCCGCCTCGAGCCCGCTCGGGAGCGGGTCGAAGTTCTCGAGCGAGCCGAAGGAGAGCCCCGTGAGGCCTGCGATGCGCGCGATCTGCACCTGGTAGGTGCGGTAGGCGCCGTATGAGAACTCCCTTTCGGTTTCGAGGCCTTCCAGGAGACTCTCCTGACTGAGTAGGTAGGCGGTCGCTGACAGCTGTCCGTTCGCCTTGACCATGATCGCGACCTTCCAGAACTGGCGTGGAAGCTTGACGCCGCGGTAGTCGTCATCGTCGCTGGCAAACACCGGGCCCGTGAAGACGCTGACCTTGAAGTCCCTGTTGTCGGCGTTCTCGAGGATGTAGTCCTCGAGTCCCGCCCAGCTTGTCTGTCTCTGATTGAACTCTTTGTGCTGAGGCGAGCAATTGGTGAAGTGAAACGTGTCGTCGTTTGCGAGCTTGGCGGTCGCCTCTGAAGTGCCCCAGGCGGGATCGAGTCGGCGCACTAGGTGCCCGCGGTCGAGGTCGTTGTCGGCGTAGACGGGCTCTCCGGTCTGATCCTCGGCCGGCAGGCGCGGATCGAGGAGCCAGCGGTCGTTCTCGCGGCGCAGGCGACGGCTCAGGGCCCCGTCGATATTGACGGCGGTGAAAAACGCCAACCGGCGTTCCCTGTTGATCGCCACACTGAAGTTGTGATAGCGCAGCACATGTCCTTGCTCGGTCGCTGCGGAGTCCACCGCTGCCTTGGCGAGCAGCTCAGCGGATAGACCGGGAAGCGGCACGCTCAGGGTTGCAGTGCCGAGGAAGCTGGGGTCATAGCCACGGCGGTTGGAGTAGTCGGGGTCGATGACAATCGCTTCATCGACCCCAACACCGAGGCGCTGCCCTGGTCGCTCGTCGCCAGGGTCCGCTGAGGAGGCGCCTCCGAGGCGAAGCGTCAACTCGAGTGGAAGGTTCAGCCGGATCGTCGCCCGCTCGGCTGACGAAGTCACTCCAGGAGCCGGGATGTCGCGTTGGTGCTCCCCAGCGCCCCCCGCTGGCGAGGGCTCGACAACGGATGCGGCCGCTTGGCGTATCACGATCCGCTCGAAGCGCAGCTGATCCAGGAGCGCTCGCTGGTCGGCCTCAAGGCTCTGTTCGCCAAGGAAGCGCAGGATCCGGCTGATGCGGATCCCCTCGTTCAAGAAGCCGCCGAACTCCCCATGCTCGGGGGAGGGCACGCTGGCGTGGTGCAGCGCGACCACCTCCCATTGGTCGTTGAAGACAGGAGAGCCAGATGAGCCCGGCTCGGTGTCGGCCTCGTAGTGCATGAAGGCTTCGGGGAGGTCCACGATGCGGTTCTCGCGCAGCGAGACCTGCTTCTTCTCGCCCCGCGGGTGCTGGATGATCGTGACGAACTCACCAATGACCGCCTTGCCCTCTGCCTCGACCAATGGGTTGAACCCAAGCTTCGCGAGGTCGTCCTCGCTCGCCCTCACCGCGACCAGCGCGAAGTCCCGCTCTCGGTCCGCTACGAAGAAGACGTCCGGGTCAAGCGAAAGTAGCTGCGGCTGAAGCGGCTGGCCGTCGAGTCCGTCCTGGAAGTTGAACTCCGCCGCGCTCAACGCGGCCACCCCTGCATCTTCGAGCACGTGATGATTCGTGAGCAACAGCCGCGGTGAGACAAGCGAACCTGTGCCGTGGCCAACCACTCTCCCCGCCCGATCGCGGATCCGCACGCGACAGACCGCGCGGGCGGCCGCAACCCCGGCCTCCAAGTAGCGAATGTCAACGAAGTCGGGGGTGTTGATGATCCGCTCCAACACGGTGCCGGGCGCGGCCAAGCGCTGGTCGGGCACCATCGCGCGAGCTGGGAGATGGCCGCGCTCGAGCGCGGCCGCGAGCACCTCCTCGGGCTCAGCGCGAGGAGTCTCGCCCGGCGTAGCCGGAAGATCCTCGCCCGCGTAGTAGCGACTCAGGCGGTCGAGGCGCCTCGCGACCCGCGCAGGGTCGTTGACCTGCGCAACACCGCCAGGCGACCGGAGCGCTTCAAGCTTTTCCCGGCGTTCGCTTGCGTGTCTTTGGAACCGCTCTGCGGCAGCCTGTGTCTGCACCCGTTCGCCAGCTTCAAACTGTGACATGGATTCTCCGCCCGATCGATGTACCGTGAGATGCCCTGACCCGAGTATCGGGTGTTGATCGTTCCTGAGCCGGACCGGGTTCCACGGAGACCGTGTTACTTGGTTTCGGCTGTGAGCAAGGTATCGGTTTCGTGCTCGGTCACCCCGTGGGTCAGCTCGTGGCCAATCACGTCAGGGACCTCGTCAAGCGGTCGAAACATCTTGCCGTCGCCGAAGACCATCTCCTCGCCGTCCCAGAAGGCGTTGTCGTAGTCGCGGCCGTAGTGCACCCAACCGTGCAGAGGCATGCCCTGATCGTCGATCGAGTCGCGCTTGAACTGGTCCCAGTAGAAGGCGTAGGTGTCGCCCAGCCCGTCGTAGCCTCGTCGACCGCGTCGTCCCCGCTGGCCGGGTCGCCCTCGGCGCGCACCTGGCCGGGGCTGCTCGTCGGCTCCTGGCCCTCGTAATCGTAGATCGTGCGCTGGGGCTGGCCGGGGGTGACGCTCTGGAGCACCGTGGTGCGGTTGGCAGGCGCGCCGACGAGCGCGTTGTGTACACGGGCGGTGCGCAGGCTGGCGTCAAGCGACAGCGTGCGCAGCAGCGCGTCTCGCTGCTCGTCGTCGCCCTTCCGTGCCAGCTCCTGAAGCAGGACCGGAGGGATGATGCAGGCGATCGAGCAGCGCGCGGACATGGTGCCTCCAGGACTTGGGTTGGATTGAAGCCCAACCTACGCCCTTCGCCGCGGGCGAGCAAGGAAGCAAGGCTTGGGTATCACGAGTCCGCCGAGCCCCGCGAAGAGGCGATCGCCGCAGAGAGCTCACGTGGGGAACGTGACGGCGCAGAGAAACCGCACTGCGCGGGCCGTTCACGCCACCCCACCGTCGGAGCCCACCGGCCGGTCGGGGCGAGAAGGCCACCCGGTCGCGCTCTGTCCATCAGCGCGTAGAGCGCGTAGGCTTGGACTGCTGCCCAAGCGCGATGTGTCCGGGCCAAACCCACTGA
>JACDDL010000269.1 GCA_013817045.1 Actinomycetota bacterium
CCTCTACTACATGAGCGAGGAAGCGCAGGAGGGCCGAGACGCATACCTCGAGCGCCGCCCGCCGCGCTTCGACCAGTTCCCCCATCGACCCTGACGCGTCGGTGAACGTCTGGGTCGAGGCGGCCCGCCCCCGCACCCTCGTCGCCGGTATCGTGCCCGTGCTCGTCGGCACGGCCGCCTCGGACCGTTGGGCTGCGCTGCGCTTCATCGCCGCGCTGACTGTGGGAATCAGCGTCCAGGTGGGGGTCAACTACGCCAACGATCTCTTCGACGCGAGGAGGGGAGTCGACCGGGACGACCGTGTGGGGCCCCGGCGCGCCACCGCAGCGGGTCTGATAACGCCGTCGCGCATGGGAATCGGAGCGGCGGCGGCGTTCGGCATTGCCACTATCGCCGGCCTCTACCTCGCCGCAGTGGCAGGGCCCTGGCTGATCGCGGTGGGGTCTCTGTGCTTTCTGGCTGCGCTCGGCTACAGCGGAGGGCCGCGACCTTACGCCTCGGCCGGGCTCGGTGAGATCTTCGTGTTCGTCTTCTTCGGTCTCGTCGGAACCATCGGCTCCGCCTACGTACAGATCGAAGGTGTGCCGGCCGCAGCCATGGTGGCGGGCGTTCCGGTGGGGTGTCTTGCGACCGCCATCCTGGTGGTCAACAATCTTCGCGACATCGAATCGGACCGGCGCTCCGGGAAAATGACGCTGGCGGTGCGGCTGGGGCGGGCCCGAACGCGGGCCCTCTACGGTTTGCTCCTGCTCCTGGCGGCGGCTGCGGTGGTCCCCCTGATGGTGACGGTCGGCTCGCCGTGGCCCGGGCTCGCCCTCGTGGCCGCTCCCCTGGGGGCCCGGGCGGCCCGCTCTGTCGTCACGAGAACCGATGGGCCCGGCTTGATCGGCGCCCTGGTCGCCACGGCCCGCCTCCAGCTCCTGTTCGGCCTTGGGCTGGCCCTTGGACTGTGGATCTCCTGACCAGGGGCTTCAGCCTCGGGATGCGGATGCCCTTCAGAGGGGTACGCAAACGAACGGGGCTGGTCCTGCAGGGTGCCTGCGGCTGGGGCGAGTTCTCCCCTTTCCCCGACTACGACGCGGCTGCATCGGCGCGCTGGCTCCAGGGAGCGTATGAAGCCGCCACCCGCCCCTGGCCCGAACCCCTGCGAACGACCATTCCCGTGAACGTCACCGTCCCCGCCCTGGCGCCGGCCGACGCCCACGCGCTCGTGGCGGCGTCGGGCTGTTCGACCGCGAAGGTGAAGGTCGGCGACCCCGATGACGAGGCCCGGGTCGAAGCGGTGCGCGACGCGCTCGGCCCCCGGGGGCGCCTCCGCGTCGACGTCAACGGCGCCTGGAGCGTCGAGCAGGCGACCCGGAAGCTCCGGGCGCTCGGCCGCCACGGGCTCGAATACGCCGAGCAACCGGTGGGCTCGGTGGAGGACATGGCGCGCCTGCGCCGGCAGGTCGAGGTCCCCATCGCCGCCGACGAATCCATTCGCCGGCCCGGTGGGCCGGAAGAGGTAAAGAGTCTGTCTGCCGCCGACATCGTGGTGTTGAAGGTCAACCCACTGGGCGGCGTGTGGCGCTGCCTTCAGATCGCGGAGCAAACCGGATTGCCCGCGGTTGCGTCGTCCGCCCTGGAGACCTCGGTCGGCATCGCCGCCGGTCTCGCCCTGGCGGCCGCTCTTCCCGAACTGCCCTACGCATGCGGCCTCGGTACCGTGGCGCTGCTCGAGGACGATCTGGTGGCGCGTCCTCTGATGCCGGTCGATGGAACCATCACCCTGGCGCGTCCGGAGCCCGACCCGGCAAACCTCAATCGCTGCGCCATCCCCGGCGCCGGTGAGCGTCGAGAGCTGGCGGCGCGCCTCAGGCTTGCCGAGAAGGAGCTCGAGGCGAGACGACCGTGAACCCCGCCCAGGCACTCGCGGTGACGCTCGTGGACGAGCTCGTGCGCGCCGGCGTCCGGGATGCGTGCCTGGCGCCGGGCTCTCGTTCGGCACCCCTGGCCCTGGCGCTTGCGTCCGACGGGCGCGTATCGGTCCACGTGCTGATCGACGAGCGGTCGGCGGCGTTTCTTGCGCTCGGCATAGGGAAGGCGGGCCGGCGGCCGGCGGTGCTGGTGTCGACCTCTGGCACGGCGGCGGCCCACTTCCACCCCGCTGTGCTCGAGGCGCACCACTCCAAGACCCCGCTGATAGTAATCACAGCCGACCGCCCTCCGGAGCTGCGCGACACGGGAGCGGGGCAGACCATCGATCAGATCAAGCTCTACGGGGACGCGGTGAGGTGGTTCGTGGAGGTGGGCGTGCCCGAGGATCGTCCCGGTTCGGCCCGCTACTGGCGCTCGGTCGCGGCGCGCGCCTGCGCCACCGCCACGGGATCGCCGGCGGGGCCCGTTCACCTCAACGCCGCCTTCCGGGACCCGCTCGTCCCCGCCCGCGGCGAGCTCGGGGACCGGGAGGGCGATGCCCCGGAAGGGCTCGGGGGCCGGGAGGGCGGCGCGCCCTGGACCCAGGTGAGGCGTTCACCACCGATGGCGGCGGAGGACGACGTCGCGTGGCTGGCCGGCCAGATTGCAGGTTCAACCAGGGGACTCGTGGTGGCGGGCGACTGCGACGTCGACCCAGGGCCGGTGTTGGCGCTGGCGGACAAGGCGGGCTGGCCGGTCCTGGCGGACCCTCTGTCGGGTCTTCGCTCCGGCAAACTAGCGATCTCGGCCTACGACGCGCTTCTCCGCAACCACGCCTGGGCGAACGAACATCGCCCGGACGTGGTCTTGAGGGTGGGGAAGATCGGGACGTCGAAGACACTCAGGGCCCTGGTGTCCGGTGCGGGGCGAGAGATCGTGATCGACGCAGACGGCATGTGGCTGGACGCGGAGCGCTCGGCGGCCACCCTCTTGATCGCCGATCCCGCGTCGGTCTGCGGTCGGGTCTGCGGCGCAATCCCGGCCCGCTCCAAATCTCGCTGGTCCGAGGGGTGGAGGCGCGCCGAGATCCGCGCCCGGGGCGCCGTCGACGGATTGCTCGACCTCGATGACGATGTCAGCGAGCCTCGCACCGCGCGCGACCTCGGCGGCCTGCTCCCCGATGGGGCAACGCTGGTGGTCGCATCGAGCATGCCGGTGCGCGACCTCGACTGGTACATGCGCCCCCGGCAAGGTTTGCGCGTCCTGGGCAACCGTGGCGCCAACGGCATCGACGGCTTCGTGTCGACCACTCTCGGTGTCGCGCTTGCGTCCCCGGAGCCCACCGTGGGGCTGGCCGGGGACCTCTCGATCCTGCACGACCAGAACGGGCTGATGCTCCGGCGCGCCGAACCGGTGAACACGGTGTTCGTGGTGATCAACAACGACGGCGGCGGGATCTTCTCCTTCCTCCCCCAGGCCCGGTGGCCCGAGAACTTCGAGCAGCTCTTCGGCACGCCGCACGGCCTCAGCCTGGCGGCCCTGGCGGAGTTGTACGGGTGCGGGCATCGCAGCGTCAAGCGCGCCTCCGAGCTTGCTCCGGCGGTCGCTGGGGCCATGGAGCAGGGCGGCGTCCACCTGGTGGAGGTGCGCACCGACCGCGCCGCCAACGTGACCCTTCACCGGCGCCTGAACCAGGCGGTGGCGGACACCCTCTAGCCCCGGGTAGGTGCCGACTGTGCATCGT
>JACDDL010000270.1 GCA_013817045.1 Actinomycetota bacterium
ACCCGCCAATTCCGACGACGATGACGGCGGGTGTGAGGATGTACTCCATGTTCTCCCCCAGCCCGGTGATGAATCCTCCCCACGGCCCCATGACCGAACGACCGAACGAATAGGCCCCTCCCGTGTGAGGCAAGGCCGGAGACATCTCCGCAATGCTGTAGCACAGCCCCAGGTACATGACCGTAATGAATATGGTGGCGATCAGCAGCCCGCCGAAGCCGCCCGCGTCGAGGCCAAAGTTCCAGCCGAAGAAGTCCCCGGAGATGACCGCCCCAACGCCAAGAGCCCACAGCGACAGCACGCTGGCCACCCGCTTCAGTTGGCGATTCTCGAAATACCCTTCCTCGGCGTCGCGATAGGTGATGCTCTTCTTGCGTAGACTTGGCTGTCTTTCGTCGCCCAACACTCCCCCTTTCCTCCGGGGGCCATGCCGGGCCCCGCCCCGAGATGAGAAGGTAAACCTTGACAGTGACAGGGTCAAGGAGTGGGGCCTCGAGACGATGCCGTCTATGGTCGTAGTGACGGAGGGAAAGCGTATTGGGCGTGATTTCAGGGTTTCGGGAGTCGTTCGGCGTGACGAGGCCCCTGGCCCCGGCGAACGGATCGCCATGACGGTAGACGCCCGGCCCCTGATTGGCCTCACCTCTTATGTCCAGAGGGCCCGATGGGGATCGTGGGACAAAGAGGCTGTGCTGGTGCCCGCGTCCTACGTCAACGCCGTGGAAGAGGCGGGCGGCCAACCGGTGATCCTGCCCTCCACCGGCAAACCCGCTCCAGAGGCAATGGACGCCGTCGACGGCCTCGTCGTCATAGGGGGTAACGACATCGGTCCCGGCGCGTATGGAGCGGAGCCCGACTCCGAGACCACCGGTGTCCGAGAAGAGCGCGATCGCGCCGAACTCGCGCTCCTGGAGCTTGCATTGGAACAGGAGTTTCCCCTCTTGGGAATCTGCAGGGGAATGCAGCTGCTGAACGTCGTGCGCGGGGGCGATCTGATACAGCATCTCCCCCACCAAGTTGGGACCGACAACCACAGGATCGAGCGGGGCACGTTCCACTGTCACGATGTGAGGCTCGAGCCCGGCAGCTTTCTTGGAGACACCCTGGGCGCCCAGGCAAATGTCCCATCGCATCATCATCAGGCGCCGGGCCGGATAGGAGAGGGCCTTCGTGCAACCGCGTGGGCCGAAGATGGCACGGTCGAGGGGTTGGAGGCTACCGGGCGGCACTTTGCCGTCGGGGTGCTGTGGCACCCGGAGGAAAGCACCAACCGAGCCCTTCTCGACTGCCTCGTTCAGGAGGCGACGGCCTTTAGATCAAGGAGAGAGTCGAATTGAAAAGCGTCATAAACCCCGCGACGGAAGAGACAATCGAGGAGCTCGAGATGGCCGGTCCCGAGGAGCTCGACGCTGCGGTGTCGGCCGCCAGGACGGCATGGCCTCGGTGGAGGGACGTTTCCATCTCGGATCGGGCGCGGCTGCTGCGACGGCTTGCCGGGTTGATCGAAGACGATGCCGAGGACCTTGCCCGGCTGGAGACGCGCAACGTGGGCAAGCCCATCTCGGACTCGCGCGATGAGGTGGCGATGGTGGCGGACGTCTTTCACTTCTATGCGGGCGCAATCGACAAGCACTACGGCGAAACGATCCCGGTTGAAGGTGGGGTCGATTTCACTTTCCGGGAGCCCCTTGGGGTAGTCGGCCTGATTACACCGTGGAACTTCCCGATGAACATCGCTAGCTGGAAGCTGGGGCCGGCACTTGCTTGCGGAAACACGGTGGTGCTCAAACCGGCGGAGATCACGCCCCTCACCACCATGCGCCTGGCCGACCTGGCACTCGAAGCGGGAATCCCCGAAGGAGTCCTGAACGTCGTGGTCGGCCCCGGAAGGGTGATCGGGAAAGCGCTGGTCGAGCATCCCGACGTCGCCAAAATTGCCTTTACGGGCTCAACCGAGGTAGGCCGAAGCATCATGAAGGGAGCGGCAGGAACAATCAAACGGGTGACGCTCGAGCTGGGGGGCAAATCTGCGAACGTGGTTTTCGCCGACGCGGACCTCGACAGAGCCGCCGGCTCCGCTCCGATGGCGGTCTTCGGCAACGCCGGCCAAGACTGTTGTGCGCGCAGCCGAATCTTGGTGGAGGCCTCCGTGTTCGACTCCTTCGTCGACCGGTTGATCAACGCAACGAAAGAGATAAGGGTCGGCGACCCCGAAAGTGAGAGCATCCAGATGGGGCCTTTGGTTTCGGCACAGCAGCGAGATACGGTCGCCTCCTACGTCGACGGCGAGGCCGCCTGGCAGGGCGAGGCGCCGTCCGGCCGCGGCTACTGGTTTCCCCCGACCATCCTGGCTCCAGTGTCCAACGACGACAGGGTTGCGCGCGAAGAGGTGTTCGGGCCGGTTGTGGCCGTAATCCCGTTCCATGACGAAGCCGAAGCAATCGAGCTGGCGAATGACACCCCTTACGGTCTCTCAGGATCAGTCTGGAGCAGGGACGGCGCCAAGGCACTCCGGGTGACCAGACGCATCAACTCCGGAGTCATCTCGATCAACTCGAACACCTCGGTCAGAGTCTCCACACCGTTCGGGGGTTTCAAGCAGTCCGGGTTTGGGCGGGAGCTCGGGATGCATGCGCTCGATGGCTACAGTGAGATCAAGAACGTATATATGTCAACGGAGGCATGATGGGGCGACTCGACGGCAAGGTCTGCGTTATCACCGGCGCCGGCGGCGGGATGGGCCGCGAGGCGGCTCTTCGCTTCTCTCGCGAGGGTGCGCGCGTCTGCGTTGCCGACATGAACGAGGAGGCCGGTCAGAAGAGCGCCGCCGAGGCCGACGCCGAGACCGGAGAGGCCTTCTTCTTCAAAGTCGACGTCGCTGATCCGGCCAGCGTTCAGGCGATGTATGGCAAGACCGCCGAACGTTACGGGCAAATAGACGTCCTCTACAACAACGCCGGCATCATGCCCGAGGATGACGCCTCGATTCTCGAGACCGAGCCAAATTCCTGGCAAAGGGTCCAGGATGTCAACACCAAAGGGGTCTATTTGTGCTGCAAGTTCGGGATCCCCTATCTTCTCGAGCGCGGCGGCGGCTCTGTGATCAACGTGGCGTCTTTTGTGGCTCTGATGGGTGCAGCGACGTCACAGATCTCATACACCGCGTCGAAGGGGGCGGTGTTGTCGATGAGCCGGGAGCTGGCGGTGGAGTTTGCGAAGGAAGGGGTGCGCGTGAACGCGCTCTGTCCGGGCCCGGTCGAGACCCCCCTTCTGCTGCGACTGTTCGAAAGCGACGAAAACGCCGCTCAGAGGCGGCTGATCCATGTGCCGATGGGGCGGATGGCGCGCCCGGAGGAGATAGTCGCCGGAGCCCTCTTCCTGGCGAGCGATGACTCTTCCTACGTAACCGGGACCAGCTTCCTGGTGGACGGAGGGCTCACGGCCGCCTACGTGACCCCCGAATAGTCAGTTTCGGGACTCACGGATCGCCCTCCACACGCGCTCCGGCTTGAGCGGCATGTCGATATGGCGAACGCCGAGGTGGCTCAGCGCGTCGACCACCGCATTCTGAACCGCCGGAGTCGAACCGATCGTTCCCGACTCGCCGATCCCTTTGGCGCCCAGCGGATTCAACG
>JACDDL010000271.1 GCA_013817045.1 Actinomycetota bacterium
TATCTTGCCGGGTCGGCGGCCCTCGGAGATGTTGGGGACTGCGATCAGACCCATCGAGGCGTTACCGTAAAGGATGTGAGACGACCGATGGGGGCACCACGAGGATGACGGACGGGCTCGAGTACGGCTACAGCGCCGAGGTCGCGCAGGGCTACGACGAAGCGGTAGTGCGGGCGCGGCTGGCCCTGAAGAGCGAGGGTTTCTCGATAATCACAGAGAGCCATGTGGGCGGCCTTTTTGGTCCGGAGGCGGGAAGCGAACGCCAGTATCTGTTCATGGGCGCGTGGGATTCGGCGGTCGGCCGGCGCAACGTCGGCGCCGAGGTCGATGTTGCGGTTCACCTACCATGTAATGTCGTCGTGCAGGAAACGGGCACGTCGGCCATCGTGGCCGCGCTTGACCCGGCCGAGGCCCTGGAGGGTGCCGATGTTGGTCCCGCGATGGCCGCAGAAGCCCGCGAGGCGCTCGCACGGGTTCTGACCAAAGTCCAAATGGGGGTTTGATATGGCCACCGGCGAAGGGGTTCGCACCATTGTCGAGGGCCTCCTAGACCGTCTCGACGAGGTGGTCGAGACGGCGGTAGACGTCATCTGGGACATTCCCTCGTACGGCCGCATGACCGAGCCCTTGCGTCAAGAGGTGCGAGATGCGGTTCGGGAGAATGTCGGTTCGTTGGCCCAGGTTGTGGGCCAACTGCGCGAGCTCTCCCGTGAAGAGCTGGAGATGATAGAACGCGTTGGTGCTCGCAGGGCAGAGTCCGGGATCCCGCTCGACGATGTCTTGAGCGCCTACCGTGCAGTTGTACGGGTGTGCTGGGATGTGCTTGCGGAGGAGTGCAGGTCATCTCCGGGGAACGCAGTGGACGCTACGATCGAGCTTGCAAACACGGTTTTGCGCTATACCGATCAGGTCTCGACTACGGTCGCAGAGGCTTATGCACGTGCCCAGCGCACAATAGTCAGAGAGCAGGAGGGCGCCCGGCGCCAGTTCCTCGCTGAGCTTCTGTACGGCACCGAAGCCACACCTGAGGACATCCTTGGTCAAGCACACACCTTCGGCTATGACCTTTCGCTGAGCTTCATCGCCCTGGTCGGCATTGGCCCCCGTGAAGACGCCCGCAAGGAGGCGGCGGTTGCCTCGGCGGCGGCGGCGGTGACCGCCTACTCCACGGCGGAGCCCATCGTGATCCAGAAGGGCGAGCAGACGATCGCTCTCGTGCCGGCGGAGCCGCTGTCGGATCCCATGATCATGCCGGAAAAGCTCGTGGCGGAGCTAGGAGGGGAATGGCGGTTCGGGATGGGAGGGCCAGAGCCTGGGCTGAAGGGAATTCGGCGCGCCTACCTCGAAGCCCGGGAGGCGATCGAGATAGGGACCGCCCTCGGGCTCGAAAGCCGCATCTTTCGCTTCGACGACCTCTTGCTCTACCACTTTCTCCGGGCGGAACCGTCGCTCGTCGAGCGCTTCGTCGAACAGATGCTCGGGCCACTGATCTCCTACGACGCGCGCAGAAAAGGCGAGCTGGTCAAGACCCTCGAGTGTTACTTCGCCACCGACGGCAGCGTGAAGATGGCCGGCGAAGTGCTGTTCGCGCACCCCCACACGGTTACCTACCGCCTCAAGCAAGTCGAAAAGCTTACCGGTTGGTCGTTGCGTAACTCGGAGGACAAGCTGCGCCTCCAGCTCGCTCTGCGCGGTTATCGTCTCGCCCGGGCTCGCGCGGAGAACGAAGTCTAGAAGGACGCCGACCCGAACGGTCCCCGACACATCCAAGGCGCGGCCGCTCCTGGGTGCTAACCTCGCCCTTGTGCCACAACGAGTGTTGATCATCGGATGGGACGGGGCCGATTGGAAGGTCCTCCAACCCATGCTCGAGGCCGGAGAGCTTCCTCACCTCGCAGGCATGATCGAACGCGGCGCCCACGGAGATTGCCTGTCGTCGGTGCCGTCACATTCGTGGTGCGCGTGGCCGTCCTTCATGACAGCGCTCAACCCGGCGGGCCACGGCGTGTTCGACATTCTCGAGCACAAGCCCGGCGCGTCCAGAAGGTTGCCGGTCACCTACCGCTCGATCAAGGCCAGGACTGTCTTCGACGACTTCAGCGACGCAGACAAGACATCGCTTGCGATCAACATCCCGCTGACCTTTCCGGCGCCGCAGATCAAAGGAAAGGTGATCGGCGGGGGAGTGCTGCCTTCCAGCCGCTCGTACACCCATCCGACCGAGCTCCAGCACGAGCTCGATGCAAACGCCCCCTTCCCGGTCAACGGAATGAGCTGGACGACTTACCGGAATCGCCCCGATGCGTTCATGCAGGAAACCGAGGACATCACCGCCAAGCGACAGAGATCCTTCGAGTATCTGCTCGATTCCACGGAGTGGGACTTCGGTGTGCTGGTCTACGTTTCCACCGATCGAATCCAGCACTGTCTCATGGAATACATAACTCCAGAGAACCCGGCCTATCCCGAGCTCAAGGAAACTCCGGTGGGACGGCGTATTCGGGCCTTCTACGGACAGCTCGACCAGGGACTCGGTGAGCTGCTCAAGAGGACTACCGATGATGACCTGGTCATCTTCATGTCAGACCACGGACACCAGTACTGCGCTCGGACATGCACCATGGACCGGATCCTGCGCCACCTCGGATGGCTCGAGTTCTCCCGGGGGTCGTTCGCGTTCAATCTGATCCGCTGGGGACCGGGGCGGCGCATCGCCCGGCGCATCTACGATCTGTTGAAGCTCCATGGGAAAGTATCGATTCCGGCTTCGCCGATTGACTGGTCGAAGACGCGGGCTTACACCAGCGTCGTTTCGACCGGCGAAGGGGTCTCGGTCAACCTAAAGGGCAGGGAGCCGCAGGGAACAGTAGAGCGGGCCGATTTCGAGAAGGTCCGCGACGAGGTTGCCGAATCCCTGTCCCTCTTCCGCGATCCCGAGACTGGCGACGCCCCCATCTCCAAGATCTACAGAAAGGAAGAGGTGCTCTCGGGCCGGTTCCTCGACACTGCACCCGACCTGCTGCTGGTGCCTGCGCCGCTTTACTCGCTGACCCACGCCAAGGGCATGATCGAAAAGGCGGACTGGTTGTCGGGGGACCACCGCCTGGAGGGCGTCGTGGTCGCAACCGGCCCCGAAGTCACCCCCGGCCCGTTGCGCGAGCCCGCCCATCTCATCGACCTTGCGCCGACGGCGATGGCGGCCCTCGGAGTGCCGAGCGCAGTCCCACGCGACGGGGACGTCCTGTCGGCGCTCGCCGGTGAGGGAGTCGGGCTCGAGGTGAAGGCGCAAGCTCCCGACGCCGGCAACGAGCAGGATGGAAGTGGGCTGGATGCCGACGAGGAGGTCGAGGTCGAAGATCACCTCCGAGGGCTCGGTTACGTCGAGTAGGACGGCCACTCCGCCTGTGAGGGTTTAACCCCGTGCGCCTGGGACTTGCCCTCCCCCATTACAGCTCCGATCCTGCCGACGGCGCCGCCACCTGGGAGCGTGTGGCCCGCATCGCCAACGTGGCCGAAGAGTCCGGATTCGCGTCGGTGTGGGTATCGGATCACCTGTTCGTCGACTGGGGCAAGTACGGAGCGAGTGCCGAGCCACAGGGTTCGCTCGAGTGCTGGACGACCCTGAGTGCGCT
>JACDDL010000272.1 GCA_013817045.1 Actinomycetota bacterium
GGGACACAGGGGTTACGCGAACGTCCTCGCCCGTTCGGACGACGGTCTGTCATTCGAGACAGTGTTCGAGCTGAGAAAGGAACGCTTCGACGCTATGTCTCTCGAGCGTCCGGCGCTTGTCGTAACACCCGAGGGGCTTTGGCGGCTGTACGTGAGCTGCGCTACGCCGGGCACCAAGCATTGGAGAGTAGATGTGCTCGAGGCGGCTACACCCGGAGGGCTTACCGACGCGCCATCCCATACGGTCCTTCCAGGTGATGTGGACGGCCTTGCGGTGAAGGACCCGGTGCTGCTGTATGCCGGGGATCGCTGGCATCTGTGGGCCTCGTGCCATCCACTGGACGACCGCATGACCACCCGCTACGCAACCAGTCCCGACGGCATCACCTGGCACTGGGAGGGGACCGTGCTCCATGGCCGCGAGGGCGCGTGGGACGCTCGCGGCGCCCGCGTCACCGCAGTCGTCTTCGATGATTTCAAGGCAACCGCGCTCTACGACGGCCGAGCCACCGCTGAGGAGAACTGGGAAGAGCGCACAGGCGCTGCCGTAGGCCGAGTTGATCGCGGCGTCGACGACACCCTGAAGTTCGGTGAATTCACGGCTCAGGGGACCGCACCTGCGGCCGCATCGCCGCACGGCAGTGGTGGGCTGCGCTACGTGGCGGTCGTGGAGCAGCCGAGGGGGGACCACCGTCTGTATTACGAGGCCGCAAGCGGGGGCGGCTCGCACGAGCTGCGCACGGAACAAGTGACGTAATCACCAAGGCCGACGAGAACACCGAGGCAGGAGTCCTCCCCGGAGCTGCCCTCTCCCAGATGGCGGCCCTTTGCTTGGTGGCGGGCGCGTACCTCGGTTTCGTCATCATCGTCCTTGCCGTTAAGCCGAGGCTCGGCTTGGAGGCAGATATCCCCGACATACGTAATCCGCTGGGAGTAGGAGCAATGGAAGCCGTGGCGCGATGGGTGGACGGACCGGGGAACTTCCTCTACCTCCTCTTCGCCGTCGTCTCTGCACTTCGTTGGTGCAGAGGCATCGCCGGCAGACAGGCACTACACGCCAGCAGATCAAGTGGTTCGCCTTTGCGATCGGCCTCCTGACCACCTACTTCGTGGTTACCGCCGCGCACGAGATGTCGGTGGGGCGAAGCCCCGGCAACACCCTTCCGGGCCTCCTCGCCGCCTTCGCCGCGATTCTCGCCGTCCCTGCAGCGATTGCCATCGCGATCCTCCGCTACCGCCTATACGACATCGACGTGATCATCAATCGAACGCTTGTCTATGGTGCGCTCACCGGGGTATTGGTGCTCGTCTACCTCGCGGGTGTGTTCGGGACAGGAACCGTCGTACGGGGGCTAACGGGTCAGACGAGAAACGACCTCGTGATCGCCGCTTCGACGCTGGCCGTGGCAGCGCTGTTCCAGCCGGCTCGCGTGCGAATACAGAAAGTCATCGACCACCGCTTCTACCGGAGCAAGTACGACGCTGAAAAGACGGTTGAGGAATTCTCCACGAGGCTCAGAGACGAGGTCGACATCGAGACGCTCCAGGGCGATCTACTGGCCGTGGTCCGGGACACCATGAAGCCTGCTCACGTTTCGATGTGGCTGCGCCACTGAACGGACGCTGGAAGGGCACGGGCAACCGCCGACTCGATGCGCGAGACAGCGGCTTCGGCGAAGCGCTGATGGCCTGAGGTGACAACGAGGAGGAAATCGGGTGAGCGGATTAGAGGTCTTCTGGTTCTCGCGCAACCCTCGGCTACGCCGTCTCCGCCCAGGATGATCCGAGCTCGGTCCCTGAGTCGGTGATGGCGACGATGAAACTTTGAGGCAATGCCGGTTAGCACATTGACAACCCTCGATGTATATGCCAGGCTCCCTGGATAGACAAACTTCGATGAATGGTTCGATGAAAGGATTGGCCGCTCTTGATCTTGGTCAAGGAAGACCTCACCGGTTGTTGCGCCTCCCTCGCAGGACCGGCGATCTCCGTCGAGGAGGCAAGGGCCACGGCAGGGCTGTTCAAGGCGCTGGCGGATCCCACGAGGGTGCGGATCGTCAACCTGCTGGCGAACAGTTCAGAGGCAGTCTGCGTGTGTGAGATGAACGCCCAGTTCGACCTGGCGCAGCCCACCCTCAGCCATCACCTGAAGAAGTTGGTGGCCGCCGGTCTGCTGGCTCGAGAACAGCGTGGCACGTGGGCCTACTACACAGTGAACGACGACTCGTTGCGGCGGTTGGCGCGACTCGTCGGAGTAAAGGGAGGCAATGGTGGCTGATCTCCGGGAAGAAGTGAGAAACAAGTACGCCGCGGCGGCCAAGGCTGTGGCGCCGGACGGTCAAGAGGCGATCGACCCCAATGCGGGATGCTGCGGCGATTCCTCGGGATCGTGTTGCGGCGACGCGGACGCCGGCTTCGGAAACGCACTGTACGACCAAGGTGAGCGAGAATCACTTCCTGAAGAGGCGGTTCTGGCCAGCTTGGGCTGTGGGAATCCGACCGCCGTGGCGGAGCTGCGCGAAGGTGAGACTGTTCTCGATCTCGGCTCGGGTGGAGGCATCGACGTCCTTCTCTCGGCCAGACGAGTAGGACCTTCGGGCAAGGCTTATGGACTCGATATGACCGACGAGATGCTGTCGCTAGCGCTCGAGAACAAGCGGAAGGCCGGTGTAGACAACATCGAATTTCTGAAGGGCTACATCGAGGCGGTGCCATTGCCCACAAAGACTGTCGATGTCGTCATCTCGAACTGCGTCATCAACCTGTCCACGGACAAGCAGGTGGTGTTCGAAGAGATGTACAGGGTTCTCCGCCCGGGAGGGCGGATAGGCATCACAGACGTCGTGGCGTCGTCCGATCTTTCTGCAGATCAACGGGCGCAACGCGGAAGCTACGTCGGCTGCATCGCCGGGGCATTGTCGTTCGACGAGTATGAACGGGGGCTCGAGCAGGCCGGCTTCACCGGCGTCGAGATAACGCCCACTCATAAAGTTGCCGAGGGCATGTTCTCCGCTGTTGTCAAAGCAGTCCGCACCAGCATGGAAGAAGAAGCATCTTGAGTGCGCTAGGAGCGTTCCTCATCCCCGCTAGATGGAGATTTCCTCTTGAGCGGGATCGCCCCTGCGTTTCCACGGTCCCCAGATAGCGTAGGTGACGCCGCGGGAACTCTCGTCGGGATCGCCTTGCTGGTTCACATAGAGCGTCAGCCCTTTCGGGTCAAAGCAGGCACCGCAGAACTCCGACTTGCTCTGTTGCGCTTGGGCGAAGTCGAATATGCGTCCGTCCGGAGTGAGCCCCCGGATGTACGGGAATTCCTTGAGCCCTAGATCCTCACACAGAAAAAGGTCGCCAACGGGGCCCATGGTGAGGTTGTCCGGATGCTCGAGGACGGGAGACTCGCCCGGAGGAACGGGCGGCACCTCGAAGACCAATGTGAGGGTAGCCGCCGCAGGGTTGAGCCGCCAGATCTGACCCAAGCCGTTGCCGGTGGCCGATCCGTCCACGGGCCGCCCACCTGAAGTGCAGTCGAAATAGATCTTCCCGCCGGCCTTCCAGCACCCCTCAGTGCGCCGAAACTGGGCGGCGCCCTTGGCCCACGCCTGGAAGCGCGTGCCACGATCCAACGG
>JACDDL010000078.1 GCA_013817045.1 Actinomycetota bacterium
TCGAGCGAAGAGGCCTGTCCGATCCCAACTCGTTGCTGAAGATCTATGCGTCACTGGTTCCTCCCTATTTCGATTCGGGCGCCTACACGCAGGCCGCTACAGCGGCACAGAAAGCGTTGCAACTCGCCCCGCGTGCTTCGGACCCCGAGCGCATCGGCGACATGCACATCAATGTGGCGCGGGTGCACCTGAACAACGGCAGGGTGGCCGACGCCGAGCAGTCTCTGCATCAAGCTGCGGAGCTCTACCGGGAGCTGGACCTGCAATACGAGATCGGGATCTCTCATTTCGCCTGGGGTTACGTGCTGAGCAGGCAGAATGAACTCGACAAAGCTCAGTTCGAGCTCGAACGAGCAAAGGAGATTTTCTCCACGACGCACAGCCACCTCGATGAGGCGAGCGTGGGCCACGAGCTGGCTCGGATAGCGCGCCAAACCGGTGACGTCGAAAAAGCCCGCAGCCTGTTGCAGGAGTGCGCCGGACTGCTGGAGGGCAGCAGCGATGTCGCCGAGCTGGCGTCCGCTCACCGTGAGCTTGCGCTTCTCGATCTGGAGGAGGACCCGGCGCTAGCCGAAAAGAATCTTCAGCAGGCGATTGAGCTCTACGGGCGCGCGGAGTTCAAAGTTGAAGTCGCAGTTAGCTACAGGATTCTCGGGGATCTGTTCGACAGGCAGGGAAAACGCGACCTGGCGCGTGAAACCTACAGGTCCGGCATCCTGGGGCTCGAGGAGCGGCTTTAAACTGGTTCGTCGCTCTCGGTGCAGGCGCCACTTGCCCGACGAACCACTAGCAGATCTCCTCACGGCTCTGAAGCTTGGCGCGCGTCTCCCGGACCTCTTCCCACAGATGCTCGATAATCCGCGCCTGCAGACGCATTGCATCAATCGTCTTCTCTTGCGTTTCCCGCAGATCTCGAAGTGTGCTGGACAACTCTTCGAATGCGTCGCTCTGGAGGGCTATCCAGCGAACCAGAACTTCGGTGTCGTGAAGCGAGACCGGTCTTGCAGCCTCCTGCATATCGCGCATAACCCCCATTTAAGACGCCTTCCGACTGAACTGTCTACGCCACCGGATTGTTTGGGAATCTGTTCAGTCAGGGAGAGGAAGATGCCCTCCACGCGGCAGGGTCCTGCACAATGTGGACGTGCTCCTCTTAGCCATCGCCAAGACATCGGAGCAGGTGGCCGCGACCTCGGCGCGCCGGGCCAAGGTCGATCAGCTCGCATCGTGCCTGGGCCGGCTGAGTCGGGATGAGGTGCCCGTAGGGGTCGCCTATCTTTCCGGAGAATTGCCCCACGGCTCCATCGGCGTCGGGTGGAGGACGCTTCAGGCCCTGCCCGAG
This sequence comes from Actinomycetota bacterium, assembly GCA_013817045.1. Lineage (GTDB taxonomy): Bacteria > Actinomycetota > CADDZG01 > CADDZG01 > WHSQ01 > JACDDL01. Next base: position 1,343 of record JACDDL010000078.1, read on the forward strand.
CCGGCGGCGTCACCGTCGGTGGAGCTGCTCGAGGCCGATGGGGTGCTGCAGGAGATCCAGGGCGCCACGGGGCCGGGCTCTCAGGCAGCTCGCCGGCGTTTGCTCGATGGACTATTCTCTCGCCTGACCCAACCCGAGCGGGGGTTTCTCGCCGGCCTGATGCTCGGAGAACTCCGCCAGGGCGCCCTGCAGGGCGTCATGGTGGAGGCGGTGGCAAAGGCAGCCGAGGTTCCGTCGTCCGAGGTTCGGCGCGCCGCAATGCTCTCTGGAGATCTCGGGACCGTGGCGGCCGTGGCGATGGCAACCGCAAGCGAGGGGTTGGCGGAATTCGGTCTCGAGATCTTCAACCCATTGCAGCCGATGTTGGCGCAAAGCGCGGCGAGCATGCAAGAGGCGATGGGACGAATCAGTCCGGCCCTTCTCGAATGGAAGTTCGACGGTGCTCGCATACAAGCCCATCGATCGGGTGACGGGGTGCGCATCTTCACGCGCAACCTGGCCGACATCACCGAGCGCGTTCCCGAAGTCGTCGAAGCACTGATGTCACTCCCCGTCGATTCCATAGTGCTGGACGGGGAGGCGATAGCACTGAGTCCAGCCGGACGTCCTCATCCTTTCCAGAAGACGATGAGCCGCTTTGGAAGCAAGCTGTCCGTCGAGGTGCTGCGCAAAGCAACGCCGCTATCGGCATTCTGGTTCGATTGTCTGCACGTCGACGGAGACGACTTGCTCGACCGGCCCGCCGAGGACCGGCTCGCAGAACTGACTGCACGGGTGCCGGACGACATGCTGATCAACCGAACCGCCACCAGCGACGTGGAGGCGGCCGAGCTCTTCTTAGCTGCTGCGGTTGCCAACGGTCACGAAGGCGTGATGGTCAAGTCGCCCTCTTCACCTTACGAGGCGGGGCGGCGGGGGGCAGGATGGATCAAGGTCAAGGTTGCCCATACGCTCGACCTCGTGGTGCTCGGGGCGGAATGGGGGCACGGGCGCCGCCGCGGTCTGCTCAGCAATCTTCACCTCGGGGCACGCGACCCGGCCACCGATGGCTTTGTCATGCTGGGCAAGACTTTCAAAGGAATGACCGACGCCATGCTCGATTGGCAGACGCACCATCTGCAGACCATCGAAGTGCGGCGCGAGGGGACAACGGTGTTCGTACGCCCCGAGCTTGTAGTCGAGGTGGCCTTCGATGGAATACAGATCAGCACACGCTACCCCGCCAACATGGCCCTTCGCTTTGCGCGCATCAAGGGGTACCGAATGGATAAGCCTCCCGAGGAGGCCGACACGATCGAAACCGTGCGGGCCATCCTGAGAGGCCAGACCGGACCAACCGAAACCTAGGCCAGCCGGCAGTCCGGTTGCCTACTCCCGGGCCCGGGCCTGTGTCTGTCGAGCTACTGTCCAAGAATCGTCCATTAGTTGTAGAATAATGGCTGTGAGCGAAGCCCCGGTTGACCTCGTCCGCATCGGAGAGCTCAGCAACCGCGTGGGCGTGAGCCCGGAACTGCTACGGGCGTGGGAGAGGCGCTACGGGCTGCTGCAGCCGCTGCGTTCGCAAGGGGGGTTTCGCCTCTACTCACCTCATGACGAGGCCCGGGTCCGGCGGATGCAGAAGGAGTTGGCGCGTGGGTTGTCTGCTGCCGAAGCTGCCGTCGCGGCGATCTCCTCGGTGGTCGAAAAAACGTCCCGGACCGACGCACCCTCGTCCGCTATCGAGCGGCTGCGGGGGGAGCTGGCCGATGCGCTGGACCTGTTCGACGACGCCGCGGCGCAGTCCTGCCTCGACAGACTCTTCGGTACCTTCAGTGTCGAGGCTGTGCTGAGGGACGTGATCCTCCCCTACCTTCACGACCTCGGGGCTCGTTGGGCCGCCGGAGATGTAAACGTCGGGCAGGAGCATTTCGCCAGCCATCTGATTCGCGGGCGGCTGCTCGGGCTCGCTCGGGGATGGGATCAAGGGGGAGGCCCGCGAGCGGTCCTGGCCTGCCCCCCCGGCGAATTGCACGACCTGGGGCTCATGAGCTTCGGTCTTGCCCTTTTCCGCCAGGGATGGCGTATCACTTTCCTCGGATCGGATACCCCGATCAACACCATCGAGGGTGCAGCGCGCACCCTCCCCGCCGACATGATCGTGATCAGCGCCACGCAACCGGGATATTTCATGTCGTCCGCAGAAGCACTCACGGAGCTCACCCGGACGGCACCTCTGGGGTTCGCCGGAGCCGGGGCGTCCGCCCGGGTGGCAAGTGCTATTGGAGGGCATTACCTCGGAGACGATCCCGTCGAGGCCGCCCGGCGCATCTCCCACGGTGGGTGGGCCGAAGCCGAATAGGCAGACGCCCCTTGTCTCCCCACGCACCGGAGCCCCGGCCCACCCCCTCGTCGTAAATCTTTGGGTCGGATAGGTTCTCGCTACCTGAACTTGATCACAGCAACCGAACCTGCGTCGACAGTCTTCCGTCGGGCACCCGTCTCCGTCCAACGATCGAGGGGTTGCGCCTATATGCTCCACCAACCAAAATGGATCGCAGGTGTGGTAGCGACTTTGGCCGTCGCATGTCTAGCGGTTCCTCTAAGGGAGCAGGCGCCGGCTCAGCCCGCACGCCGGCCCAATGTCCTCATCATTCTCACCGACGACCAGAGGGCTTCCGGCACGATGTCGGTGATGCCGGAAACCCGGCGGGTGTTCAGGACAAACGGCACCGAGTTCACCCACGCCTTTGCAACCACTCCTCTGTGTTGTCCTTCTCGAGCGTCCATCTTCACGGGAAGATACGCGCACAATCACGGCGTAAAGAACAATGAATCTGCCGGCCTCCTTGACCAAGAATCGACCGTTCAACGCTATCTTGGCGAGGCCGGCTACCGGACTGCGTTCTTTGGGAAGTACTTCAACTCATGGCCCATCAGGACCGATCCTCCATACTTCGATCGCTGGGCGGTTTTCCCCAACAGCGGGCTTGTCTCCGCCGGAACCGACTGGAATGTGAACGGCGCGGTGCGGGCCGTGCAAACCTATTCCACCGACTACATAGCCGACCGAGCAGTTCGCTTCCTGGGCGGCACCGAAGGGAGCGACGATCGGCCCTGGCTGATGTACGTGTCCACGGCGGCGCCCCATGTCCCGGCCCGCCCGGAAAGTGATCATGCGGAGGCGCCGGTAGGGTACTGGTCGGGGAATCCTGCGGTCTTCGAAAGAGACCGCAGAGACAAGCCACCCTTTGTGCGCGATAGAAGCATCACCCTCGAGAAGGTCCGGATGGTGCGTCGGAATCAGTTGCGCAGCCTGATGTCGGTCGACGATCTGGTCGAGCGCGTTTTTGCGACGCTCGAGAAACTCGACGACAAAGAGAACACCCTGGCCTTCTTTATGTCCGACAATGGTTTTCTATGGGGAGAGCACGGGCTCTACGCCCAGGGCAGCCAGAAGCGAAGTCCGTACAAGCCCTCTGTGAAGCTCCCGCTGTTCATGCGTTGGCCCGGCCGCGTGGAAGCGGGCGCAGCTAGAAACAGGCTCGCGGCCAACATCGACGTCGCGCCCACGATTCTCGGCGCAGCGGGGCTCCAGCCCGATGACGCCTATCCCATGGACGGAATCCCCTTGCTCGGCGACAGGCTGAGGGAACGGCTGCTTCTCGAGCACTATGTCGACCTCGGCAGAATTCCAGAGTGGGCTGCGACCTACACGCACGAATACGAATACATCGAATACTACGGAGACGATGGTTCAACACTTACGTTTCGCGAATACTACGACCTCGAGTCTGACCCCTGGCAGCTCGACAATCTGCTGTTCGACCGTGACCCCGCGAATGACCCCGACGTCGCCCGCATAGCAGAGCAGCTAGACGCCGATCGTCGCTGCATAGGAGCTGCCTGCCCCTGACGATCCAAGCCTATGTCGTCAAGGCAGGCTGCACCTGGGGGAGCAAGGGAGGAGCGGACAGCGCAGCGCCTATGCTGGCCCCATGCTCGAGGACAAGGTGAGGCGCCTGGCTCGGGGGCCGAACTTCGCGACGATTACGACTCTCCTGGCCGATGGGGGCCCTGCTACACACGTAATGTGGATCGACTGTGACGACGAGCATCTCCTGGTCAACACCGAGACAGGACGAGCCAAGTTCCGCAATGTGCAGCGCGATCCTCGCGTCTCGGTCGTTATTTGGGACCGGGATGATGCCTACAGCTATATCGAGGTGCGCGGCCGGGTGGTCGAGACGGTTGCCGGGCCCGAAGCGCGCCGCCACATCGACGAGTTGAGCGAGAAGTACCACGGGAAACCCTACGCCAATAAGATCGAGACCGAGCGCGTGATCCTCAAGGTAGCGCCCGCCCGTCAACGGTCCAGATAGTTCCGGGCGCTTTCAGCGAACGGACAAGGAGAAAGCATGCGCCTCGAGGGACTCCACCACATAACGGCCATCACCGGGGATGCTCCCGGCAACGTCGGCTTCTATGGTGGTGTCCTTGGCCTCAGAATGGTCAAGAAAACGGTCAACCAGGACGACCCCACCGTCTACCACCTCTTCTATGCGGACGAGCGCGGCGATCCAGGCTCCGACATCACTTTCTTCGAGTATCCCGGTGTACCCAAGGGGCGAGCGGGTGCCGGCACGGTTCATCGAGTCGTGTGGCGTGTCTCGGGTGAGGGGGCGCTCGATTTCTGGGAACGAAGGCTCAACGCGTTCGGGACGGATTCCCACCGCTCGGTCGACGGTCTGCAGTTCAGCGATCCGGAAGGGCTCGCCCACGAGCTTCGGGTCGTACAGACAGCCGATGATCCGCTGACCGCCATACATCCGGACATCCCGGAAGGCATGGCGCTGCAAGGATTCGATGGCGTACGCGCCTACACCTCTGCTTCAGATGCGAGCCGCGCCTTTCTGGAGAACGCCCTGGGCTTCGAGCCGGCGTCTCAAACCGCGTGGGAGGTGCGCGGTGAGCGCAGAGGCGCCTTCTATGCCTACGACGCGCCCCCGGCAAGGAGCGCGCTTCAGGGGGCGGGGAGCGTTCACCATGTCGCGTGGTCGTCACCCATGGACGATCACGCCTCCTGGCGGGATCGCGTTGCAGAGGGTGGGGGACGGCCAACCGAGATCATCGACCGCTTCTACTTCCGTTCGATCTACTTCCGGGAGCCCTCCGGGGTGTTGTTCGAGATCGCCACGATAGGCCCAGGGTTCGATGCGGACGAGCCCATAGAACATCTGGGCGAAGGATTGTCGCTCCCTCCCAACTACGAGCAGTACCGGGACGAACTGGAAAGGACGCTCACGCGCCTGCCGAACCCACGCTCGGCCGCTCGCTCGTGACAATCATTCGAACTTGCCGGCCCGACGAGCTCTCCCAGCGATAGCCTGAGCCTCACACACGGGGCTGCGTGAAGCACTGCAGAGGAGCATGAACCAGGAGTCGAAGCACGTACGCCGGCAGCGAGCGTCCGTAGTGATCGCGCTCCTGGTGGTGGCGCTCTCCTCCGGAATCTGCTCGGCGCTGAGGGGAGGAGACGCCACCGAAGGCGGGCCAATCGAAAAAGCGGCCGCTCCTTCGGCGCCGAAGGCCTCCCAGGGGCAGAGGCCGGCGGCCCCCGAACCCCCCGATGACTCCTCCAACCCGTCAGACGCCTCCGACCCCCAGCCGATAAACGCAGGATATCCAGGGCTGACGACGTTTCGCGGCAACGCAACCCGGACCTACTACGGCGAGGGACCGGTCCCGGAAAGGCCCCAGGTCCTGTGGCGCTACCCCGCCTCCGGCGGCCTCTGTTCTGAGTCCACCGACGAGAGTGGAACGCGCCTTTGGTGCGGAACGGGCTGGACGGGCAGCCGAACGTGGTGGAGAAACCACCGGGGCGCGTCGAGGTGCGCTTCGGCGCCTACGACGCCGGGATACATGTCATTGACGGCAACAATGGAAAGAAGATCAAAGAGACCTTCTACACCGATGACATCATCAAAGGCACCGTCACGAGTGACCCGGACGGCTACCCGCTTCTCTATTCGGGTTCAAGGGACAATTTCTTTCGCATCCTTGCTCTCGACCGAGGACGGACACCGGTGGAGTTGTGGAAGCTCCATGCGGATTCGGCCCCCAATCCCCTCTGGAACGACGACTGGGACGGATCTGCACTGGTCATAGACGATTACCTCATCGAGGGGGGCGAGAACTCCTGGTTCTATGTCGTCAAGCTCAATCGTGACCTCGACGCCGAGGGACAGATCACCGTCGATCCGAAGGTGGTGATGAAAGTGCCCGGGTTCGATGACGCACTCCTGGAACAACTAGGCGACAGCACGGTCTCGATCGAGAACTCGGTGGCTTTCGATGACGGGGTCGCCTACTTCGCGAACTCGGGCGGCTTGGTCCAGGGTTGGGACATCTCGAAAATTCTCGCAGGGGGCAATGGGTACCGGCGAGTGTTCAGGTTCTGGACGGGCGAGGACACCGACGCTTCCATAGTGATCGACGACGAGGGGTACCTCTACGTCGCGTCCGAGCTCGAACGGATGAACGAACGAGCCGCAAAGGTGGGACAGCTCATGAAGCTGGATCCCCGGCGGTCCAAGAGCCCGATCGTCTGGTCCATGCCGATCCCAGGCAATGGAGGCTCGGGGGGCATCTGGGCAACACCCGCTCTGCACCGCGACGCTCTTTTGGTGACCACCAATACCGGACGGCTGATGGCAGTGGATCGTGCCTCGGGGAGGGTCAGTTGGGAGAAGTCGCTTCCAGGCCCCACATGGTCGTCACCTCTCGTGGTAGATGATGTTCTGGTGGTCGGTGACTGTGCCGGAGCCCTACATGGTTACGACGTCGAAGCCCCGCTCGAAGAGCCGCATGGGGAGCTGTGGCGGGTGGAGCTCGGCGGGTGCATCGAGTCGACACCTGCAGTGTGGAAGGGCATGATCTATGTCGGTTCCCGGGACGGTGCCATGTACGGCATCGGGGACGCATAAAAGGGGTAGAGATGGCAGAACCCAGTCGCTTCGAGGTACGCGAGCTCAGAATTCACGGAGTCGGCGGCTCTCCGGGTGAGGCGCTTCTCGGTCTCCGATCCCGGGATGACGCAGTCGTAGTGGGAGAGGGACGTGGAACAGTCTTTCTCGCTCGGCGCGCCGATCGCGAGGGGCGCAACGTCGAGGGCTACGATTGGGGCGCCCTCACCTCGAGCTCCCCGCTACAGCCTCTGTGGATTCTGCTTCTGCCCTTTACGCTGCTGAACGTTGCGGGATGGATGCATCCCTCTTTCGAGTCCGCCAAGCACCGTCAGATCGACCTCATACGGATGCTCGTGCAGGTGCTCGGGATCTTGTTGACGGTTACCTGGACCCTGTGGACGGCGATCCTCCTGGTGGACCTGGCGGGATATCAGCTCGTCGGGAGGCTCTGGGGCCAGAGATGGAGCGGCCTCGGAGTGGCGGCCGGGATAGTTGCCACGGGTGCCGCGATGTTCGCACTCTTTTGGATAGGCCGAAGCACGAAGAAGGAGTTCGAAGCGCGCGCGCCCGTCCCCGATGTTCTCGCAGACGATGCGACGCCACGGAGTTGGAAGCGCGAAGAGACCCTTCGTTCTCCGGCGTTCTTCGCCCACGAAAGAGACGTCGACAAAGGACTGAGTCTGCATTTGCTTGCAGCCGGAATTGCACTCTGTGCCGTGGCAATCAAATCGGCGGCCGCGTTCGGGGCCAACCGGTTGTTGCTCGGCCAGCTCTTCACCCCTGTCGGTGGTCTCCAGATCGGACTGCTCATCCTGCTCGCGCTCGCATCGTGGTCGACGGGCGGTCAAGTGCCTGGCACAAGACGGCCTCGCATGCGCGCCGCGGTTGCCGCCACCATTGCTGTGGCGCTGACAAACGGCTGCTTTTCGGCGCTTGTGCTGCTGGTGGGCCGGCAGGTGATCGCGGAGGTGAATGCCGGCCCCACCTCCATCGAAAAGCCGTGGGGGCCGGAACTGGCTCTGCTCGACATCTTTCTGTTCGTCGCCCTCGTTTGGGCCGTCTTCGGCGCGGTGTTCGTCTGGCGGTGGGCGCGTTCCGGAAGCGCCGCAGACCTGGCCACCCGGACGAGCTGGATCGGCGAGGAGCTCGATGGTGTCGAACCGAGCTATCGAAAGAAAGTCGCAAGGACCAGAGGACTCGCAGAGGCCGGGCACCGAGCCGATGCATTGTTGTCCTTCTTTGCCTCCAGCTTCTTGATCTTCGGCTTGATTGCAGCAACCCTGCGCGTCGATCCCTCCTGGAACCCGCTTCTGTGGCTGCAACCCCCGGATGCCACGGACGTGGGCTTTCGGGTCGCCCAGTGGCTGTTGCCTGCAACCGTGATAGCCGCGATTGCGATCGTCCGGAGATCTGCAAGCACCGTCCGGCTGAGGCGAACCATAGGAATCCTGTGGGATGTGTTGACGTTCTGGCCGCGGCGTTTTCATCCCTTTGCGGTCCGGCCCTACACAGAGAGAGCCGTGCCCGAATTCCAAGGGAGGATCAACCACCACGTTCAATCCCGACGGCGCGTGTTGGTGTCGGCGCACAGTCAAGGTTCGGTGATCGCGTTTGCCGCGCTTGCGCCTCTTCAGAAGGAGAAGCTGGCGTCGGTTGCCCTCATCACCTACGGGTGCCCGGTAACCACCCTGTACGGCGCACTTTTCCCCGCATACTTCGGCGACGCCGAGATCCAAAGCCTCAGGGATGAGCTCCTCGGCGACGCCGAGATTGGGTGGTGGAACTTCTGGAGGAAAACCGATCCCATCGGGGGAACGGTTTTCGCCCCTGCGAGGCTTCACGATCCCCAGGATGTCGAGGTGGAGGATCCGGCGGTTCGGCCGCTCAGCACCGAGATTCCCTGCACCCCCCCGGCGCTAGAGGATGTTCGCCCCGCCTGGATCGAGCTGGCCGGACACTCTCAGTTCTTTCAAGAAGACAAGGTGCGCGACTGCGTCCACTACCTGAAGAAGCGGTTGAGCGGCGGCCTTGGTTCAGGAGCCCTAAGAGATGGAGCCGAAGCCGGAGTCACCCTCGACCTGACCACCACAGGAGAGTCCATGGCCGAACAGATGCGACGCCCTCCCCCCTGACGCCAAGCGCCACTCTCTTCGATGGAGCAGGCGATAGGCTCGCGCGCAGGCCTTGGATGCATCGTAGACCGGGATGGACTGGGGGTTTCCTTGCGTCATTTGCTGTTGAAGTGGCTGGTGCTCTCCGTGGCCATGGCCGTCACGGCCCGGTTGCTCGACGGTGTGGACATCACCGGGGGACCCGTCTCCTACGTGATCGTTGCGGCAGTCTTCGGCTTGGTCAACGCAGTCGTCGGCACGTTCGTGCGTTTGCTCTCCCTCCCCCTCACGATCCTCACACTTGGCTTGTTCACACTGGTGATCAACGCCCTCATGTTGACCATCACCGCGCAAGTCACCGACGCCCTGGTTATCGATGGCTTTGGCGACGCCGTCCTGGCGGCCCTCTGCCTGAGCGTTCTGGCGGGAATCCTGAATCGCATCTTTCGGGCCGAGCGCTGAATCCCCGTCCACGCCGGGCACGTACCCCTCTAATGTGGTCGGTATCTGATGAAGCGCTGCTGGCGGGGCTGGCATCGGGGGACGAGGAGGCGGCAGCGGCTCTGGTCCGGCGGTTCCAGGGGCGCATCTACGGGCTGGCTCTGATGATCGTCGGAGACGAGCGCACGGCCGAAGATGTGGCCCAGGAGACCTTCGTCAAAGCATGGCAACACGCCGACGCCTACGATCCCCGGCGCGGCAGGGTTCCAACCTGGTTGTTGGCCATTGCCCGCATGTCGCAATCGACGCCCTGCGCATGCGGCGGTCGGAACCACTCGATCCGCAGGCAATCCTCGCTTTGGGGATGGCGAGCAAAGACCCGGGGCCTGAGGAACTAGGGTCCGCAGCGCTTGATGCGTCTCGTCTTCGCGATGCGCTCGCGCGCCTCCCAAGCGAGCAACAACGCGCACTCGTGATGGCCGCTTTCCTGGGGCGCACTGCCCGTGAAATCAGCGAACTGGACAACGTGCCCCTGGGAACCGTCAAGACCCGCATTCGGACGGCGATGCTGAAGCTGCGCGCCATGCTCGAGGTCAGCCATGAGCAATGAAATAGGCTGCCACGACTTCGCCGAGATTGCTCCCGAGCTTGCCTTGGGAACTATGACTGGAGAGGAGCGAGCTCGCTCGGTCGAGCATCTGGCAGGCTGTGGATCCTGCAGGAAGCTGCTCGATGACCTCTCCGGAATCGCCGACGACCTGTTGCTGCTTGCCCCGCCTCAAGAGCCGCCGATCGGCTTCGAAACGCGTGTCCTGGAGCGGATTCATGCGTCACGCCGGCGGCCACAGCGACGTCTCAGCACCGCGCGCGTCGCTGCTGCACTCGTGGCCGCCGCGATTCTGCTGGTCGTCGTGTCTGTGGGGGCCGTTCTCCGTGTGACCAGCGCAGACCGTGAGCTTGCGTCGAGCTATCGCCGGACACTCGCGGTCGCGAATGGTGACTACTTCGCAACCAAGCCACTCTACGGACGCGGCGGAAAGACGGGGGGGTACGTTTTCTCCTATCAGGGCTCGCCGTCGTGGATCTTCGTGGTGGTATCCCAGCCGGCGCTCTCAGGCCGCTTCAAGGTCCAGCTCGAAACGAATGGAGAGAGGCGGGTGGCTCTCGGCACGATGCGCGTCGAGCGTGGAAAGGGAAGCTGGGGA
>JACDDL010000273.1 GCA_013817045.1 Actinomycetota bacterium
CATGAAAAAGCTAGAAAAGTCGAATGATGCCAAAAGGATGGGTCGAACCGAAGCCCGAACCTAATCTCCAGTGGCTCCTGAGGCGCGAAAACGAAATGCTCTGCGCCATGGACGGCATCCGTCCATGTGTTCGGCACAGGGCGGAGTTAAACACGCTCATCGCATTATTTTAGTCTCTGGGTGTCGAAGATACGAGGCTCTGCCACGAGACCTTTCAGCTGACTAATCAGCCACAACTGCGCCATACGGTCGCTATTGCCATGAGTGCTCGCATAGCCTCCCCCTGCTTGTGCCACCCGCCCCGGATGACGACAGCCCGATTCAAGTCTCAGCGCTTCTTGCGACCGCCCGGCATATTGAGCAGAGGGCTACGACGCTCCCGGACGATCCTGATCGCAGCACTCAACCGGTCTAGTTGTGCATCACTCATGCCAGCAAGTACCTGCGCTGCGAGTTCCGCACGATCGTCTCTGGCGGCGCTGCTCGCCCTTTCCAACAGCCATGTGGCGCTGACTCCGTAGAGATCGGCAAGTTTGACAAGCTCTTCGGCACTCACCTTCCTCTTGCCGTGTTCGATCTCCGATATCGCCGGGCGCCGGACCTCGAGCGCTTCGGCGGCCTCGACGGTTGTGATCCCGGCCCGCTCTCGGGCAGCTCGAAGCAGCGTGGGCAGGCCCTTCCATGACGATCGAGACCTAGGGGATGTCATCGTACATATCGTACGTTATTCGTACGTCCCTTCATCCCCACCCGTCTCTTTCCCTTGGGGGGCAGGGCTTTTCTTCCTCTCGAGGTTGGTGACGTGTAAATGCCGATACCTATTGGTGACAGCAACGATACGCACACGAAGGAGAACCCGATGGATGAAACCGAGATAGGTACGAGGGAGGACGCACGGCCGACGACCGACCCAGATGATGACCGCTTCGTGGGCATCAGACCGGAGGTTCAACGGATCCTCCGGGCCACAGACGAGAGGATCGGTGACCAGCTCACGGAGGAGCAGGAGAGGGCGGCCCGCGCGATGGCCCTGCTGCTGGACGCAGCGGCAGTCGACCGGGCGCTCGACCTAGCGCCCGGCACGGTGAGGTCATGGATGGACTGCGAGGCCTTCGTCAAACGGGTTGTCGAGCAGCGCCGCAACGTCATGCTCTACCGCCCCGCCGATGAAGACTTCGGAAGACTCTTGAACCCGAAACAGCGGGCCGCCGCCAGGTTGCGAGGTCTCGACATGATGTCCCAGATCGAGGTCGCCCGCGCCCTAGAGGTGACCGACCGGACAATCCGCAACTGGGAGAGAAACGCCGCCTTCCGCCTGTATCAGGATCAGCTGGAGCACGAGGAGTCACGGCGTCGTGGAGAGCGGCGCAACATGGAAGTCGACCGGCTCACTGAGGCCAGGGAGAAGGCTCTGGAGGTCCTGGTGCGGGCGGTCGAGCAGGAAGGCGATCGTAAGGCAGCTCTAGAGCTCCTGAAGTTGCCGAAGTAGGAGATAGGCAGCACAAAACCGGAAGAAAGGAGAAGAAACCGGAAGCGCCAACCGAAGGGGACCCGAACGGCTCCTCCTCCCCCATTGCGTTCCCGATGAGGCGAAATCCGTTACGAGAACCCAGGAGGCTACCGGTCTGAGCAGGTTAGACCGGGTTTTGTACCGGCCCCACCAGGGCAACCAGGACCAGGGCCCAGGACCAGGACCAGGACCAGGGACCAGGGCCCAGGGCGGGGCATGTCTAAAGTTGGAAGAAAACCGTTTGCGAAACCAGGTTCCCCCTTTTGTGGTGGAGTCTAGCCGTGAACGCCTCGCAGGGCGCTTCTGCGCTGGGTGCAGGAGGTCTTACACGGAGCAGAGCGCCCTTCGCCACTCTCAGGCTGGGAGGGCCTTGAGGGTTCTACGCCGCCGAGGCGAGGGGCGGCGGACGCCGTCGGTGCTCGTAGAGCGTCAGTGAGTTCACCATCAGTGCCAAGCCGATGAGGTTGACGTGCTGGCGGGCGTGTCCGATGCTGTGAGCGCGCCCGAGCCACATCGAGTCATCGAGGCCTCGGTTGATCGACTCGGAGTCGTAGCGACGGGCATAGAGGGCAGCGAAGTCGGGATCTGATGCAGGGATCGGTCGCACGTTCTCGGTCCGGTTCAGCCTGCGAGCTGCGTCGTGTTCGTTGTTGTGGAGCCGCAAGGGTTTGTCGGCGAGATCGACTTGGCGGGCTGCTGCACGAATACTATGAGGCGGCAGCATGACGGAACTGAGTTTGTGCACCCTCCAGGGAGAGCTCACCGCCGCTGCGGCGTCCTGGGAGAACGGCGCCACGCCGGCTTTCTGCATCACTCCTGGGCTTCACCCCGTGGCTCGACGCTACAGGCGGCCTCGCTCCGTAAGGACGAGCGCGCCTAGGCCCGCGCCCAGGCCCAAGGCAAAGGCGAGATTGGACCCCCGGGTTCCCAGCCAGTTCGTGGACCGCCCGAACTGCAACAGCACTTGAATGGCAATGAGCAAGAAGCCCCCTGCGGAAGCGAGCACGAGCCCGTGCCGTCCCAGAAGGGCACCGGCAAGGGCAAGCGCGGCAAGGGCAATCATGATCAGGGCACCGAGCAGATTGAACGAGGGGCCGAAACTCAGGACGAGCTCACCAGTGGGTTCGGTGAAGGAGAGGTTGCGGGCGACTATCGCTCCCGCGACGCCCATCACAAGTGCAACGATCGATACCACCAGCTCGGCGCGCCGGATAGAGGACATCATGAAGCTCCCAGGAGCAGACGCCCTATGCGGGAGTCGCCTCGCTTCCAGGCCGGGCGCAACACACCGTCCAACCCCGCATAGCGTCCTGCGGCGGCGCCAAAGATAGCGAGGTGGCCGGCGATCATCAGGTAGTAGGCCCAGCTCCACTCACCCGGGGTGGCCACGACCGACAGGGCTATCGCCGTGGCTTGGGCGGCCCCGACCAGCGCCCAGAAACGCGTGGCGAGCCCGATCAGCAGGAAGGCCCCGAGCGTCGCCTCTACCAGGAGCACCATCCAGCCGAACAAGATGAAGTTGGGGAGGACGAGCTCTCGAACAACGAACGCATAAGGAGCGAAGACCTCGTGCTCGACCGCATACGTCGTGAACTTGTAGAGACCACTTTCGGTGCTCATGCCGAAATCGGGGGGCGTCTTCCAACCCGAGTTCTGAAGCCATAGGAGCCCGAGCACGATGCGCGCTGCGGCGATGGACCAGCGACCGGCTCGGTCCGGTGAAAGGGCAGCTCCTGCGGCGCCGAGGCGTGCCCTCGTTGCTGTCGTCATGCCGGCACAACTCCTTTCCTAGCCTGAGTCCTCACCCATCGATTCGGATGGTGGTCCGGCCTGGTTGGCCCCAAGGCACCTTGGTGGCGGAGCCCGACCGGGCCCCCGGCTCTCAAGCTCACCTGATGTGGAGCTTGGCGTCGCTGCCAGCGGGCCGTCCCATGACCAACCGGAGCAGGGCGCTGGCTGGCATGCTCAGCGGAGCGGTGGCACGAGTCACGAGCAGATCGGTGTCGAGCGTGCCACCGTGCACCGTGGGACCGAAGGGGCTCCAAAAAGCCCCGTCGGCGGTGATCGTTAGCTCGGGCGGAAGGTCGCCCGCCTCGGCGAAGACGCC
>JACDDL010000274.1 GCA_013817045.1 Actinomycetota bacterium
GGTAACAACATTACTGTCAGCCCCTCCTTGTCGAGAGTTTCAAACCGTCATTCACCAGGGACGAGTCTCTCCTGCCACACTTGGTGACGCGCGTCACTTCATTCTATAGGGCATTCCCCGATGATGGCGCTGAAGCGACGGGAGGAGATCCTGATCTCGGACGTGGCGCACCTGGACTACCGGGTTGGCGGTCGCGAGGTCAAGCCTCACCGAAAGGGGTAACAACATGATCGAAACCGTGGGCAGGGTGGTTCTCCGCTCCGCACTGGCGGGGAGCCTGTTGTGGGTCGGGGCGCTGAAGTTCGCCGAATACGAGGCGGAGAACATAGAGCCCATGGTCTCCACCAGCCCGCTCTTTTCGTGGATCAACGCGAGGCTGGGCTTGCGGAAGACTGCGGGGCTCATAGGGATTGTAGAGATAGCGCTGGGCGCACTGATCGCCGCGAGGCCGCTCTCGCCGAGAGCCTCGGCGCTCGGCAGCCTCGGGGCCGCAGCGATGTTCCTCACCACGCTCAGCTTCCTGCGTACGATGCCTGGGGTCTGGCAGGAGGAGCATGGGCTTCCGGCGCTCTCACTGGAGGGGCAGTTCCTGGCCAAGGATGGGGTCTTTCTCGGGGCAGCGATCCTGATTGCCGCCGAGTCGCTGCGGGCTGCCTCCCGATGATGCCAGGGTAGACGACGCCGGCCGCCGGTAGGTAAAACGTCGTGCGTCGACGGCGCTGGTAAGGGCCTGTGCCTCGCGAACATCGCTGAAAGGCGCAACAGACAGTTAGAGAGTGTTAAGGAGTGCGTAAGCGTTCCGTAAGATTCGCCCTCTAGATTTATCCTGGAAGGCGAACCGCAAAGTACCCGCCCTGTTCGTAGGAGCTGGGGTGGTCACGACCGGAACTAAGAGTACAACGCGGAGTTGGAGAAGGATGCGCCAGTGCGCCAACCCGACGGGAATGGCGGAGCCGCCAGAGCCGATGCCGCACCGCTTCCTGGACCGTGCGCTCCTGGGGTTGGAATGGGGTAGCCTCGCGGCGCTGTTGTTGATCACGCTCGTGCAACCCGCTGCCGGCCGTACGGGGCTCCCGACGTGGGCGCTCATACTGCTATTTGCCGCATACCTCCTGATCGTCGAGCTGCTGCGGCACCTAGTATGGCGGCTCCATCCCTTCACCTACAAATATGTCCTGGGCTTGCCAGTGAGTGGCCTGGTCTACTTCCTCGGAGCGGAACCGGGCGGTCCGCTCTTCGTTCTATTCTTCCTGACCCTCGTCTGCGCGACGGCCACCTCGACGTTGCGAGGCGGCCTGCTCTACACGGCCGGCTTCGCGGTGCTCACGGTGATCATCGACCCTACGTTCCCCAGGTGGTCCCCAACCGAAGGCGATGTCCGGGATCTGGGCGTCCGGCTGATCTTGCTCTGCGTCTTTGGGGTTGGCACCGCCGTCTTGAGGCGGCGGCTCGCGCTGGAGCAGGAGACAGCCAATTTGGCCCGCGGGGAGAGCGAGCGGCTGGGAGAGATCGACCGGCTCAGGGACCTATTTATCTCCTCGGTCTCCCACGACCTGCGCACGCCGCTCACCGCAACCCGAGCCGGGCTGGGCTTGCTCCGGACCAGCGCGTCCGGGCGGCTGCGGCCCGACGAGCGGGATCTGCTGGACAACGCGCGCCGCAACACCGACCGCCTCGGCACGCTCATCGATGATCTCCTCGCCTACAACCAGCTGGAGGCCGGAACCCTGCGCCTCGACCGCGAGCCGCTCGACCTACGTGCCATCGTTACCGAGGCGATGTCCTCGGTGCATCCCCTGATCCAGGAAAAGGGACAACTCCTGGAGGTCGATCTGCCGGGACCGCTGCCCGGCGAGGGCGACCCGCGGCGACTGGAGCAGGTGATCGTGAACGTGCTGGCGAACGCCCACCTGCACACCCCCGAGGGCACACGTATCAGCATCTCCGGCCGGGTCTCGGGCGGAGATGTGTCGCTGTCGGTGGGCGACAACGGTCCCGGGATCCCACAGGGGGAGCTGGAAGCCGTCTTCCGGCGTTTCCACCACCTCGGGTCTGCGTGGGGCGGCTCGGGCCTGGGGCTGGCGATCGCCAGGGGCGTCGTCGAGCTCCACGGGGGGCGGATCTGGGCCGAAAGCCGGCCTGGGGCAGGCGCGACTTTCCATATCTTCTTGCCAAGCGCGAAAAACGGAGGAACCAAAGTATGACGCTCAAGCTGCTCATCGCGGAGGACGACCGTGACGTCGCGGAAGTGATTGCTTTCGGAGTGCGCATGGTATGGTCGGATTGCCGCGTGAGGACCGCGGTCAACGGCGAGGAAGCGATCGAACGCTTCGCCGAGGAGCGGCCGGATCTGGTGGTGCTCGACGTGTCCATGCCGCCGCCCGACGGCTTCGAGGTGTGCCGGCGCATCCGCGAGATCTCCGGAGTCCCGATCCTGATGCTCACCGTGCGCGACGGAACGCTCGACAAGGTGAGGGCGCTCGAGCTCGGCGCCGACGACTACCTGACCAAGCCCTTCGACCACCTCGAGTTGCTGGCGCGCCTGCGGGCGCACCTGCGGCGGGCGAGCAAGTCGCCGTCAACGCCCGAGCCGTGTATCGCCGTGGGGGACTTATCGCTGGACCACACCACCCACCAAGTGCGCGTGCGGGGAGAGGTGATCAGGCTCACGTCCACCGAATACCGCCTGCTGGAGGAGCTGGTGCGGCATGCGGGCACCGTGCTACCTCACCGGCACCTGCTGGAACAGGTTTGGGGTTCGGGGTACCTCGGCGACGCCCACTACCTGAAGGTCTTCGTGCGGCGCCTACGCCGGAAACTGGGCGATGATGCGGAGCGTCCCCACTACATCCAGACCGAGTGGGGCGTAGGGTATCGCTTTCTTCCCTCTAGCTAGGGACCCAACTCCGCGCTCGCAGTATACCGCCTACTGCATAGGGCGACCCCCGCCGGTAGTAGGGTGGCGTGTTCCGAAGAGCAAGATCTCCGGTAGGTAGGCGCGAGTCCGCAACCGAAAAACAAGCTACGGTCGAAAGCGTCTCCGACCTCTCGACGGTACGCTCGTCAAACTGTTCCCGTTTACCATTGTTTACCGATTCATGCCTATTTGTTCACCGGCGTTTACCCAAACGTTAGCTCTCCTCGGGTAGGGTCGTACCCAGGATTGAGTCCGCACACGATCGGGTCCCAGAAGGGATCGGCTGGACGCGGATCCTCGAACGGGATGAGACGGGTGGGAAGCGCTCCTCCGCGAGGGTTCGGGCACCGGGCAGGGTCGGCGGGCAGGAAAAAGGAAAGGGGAAATAGACAATGCAGAGAATGACGAAAAGGTTCGTGACCGCGGGCATGATCGCGGTCTTGGCCGCGGCCTTGCTGCTGCTGGCCGTCTCCGCGTGGTCCGGGGGCGTCGCCGGCGCACAGTCGAGCACACCCGAGACAAGCACACCTAAGGGGGACAACGACCAGGGGGACAACGACCAGGGGGACAACGACCAGGGGGGCACCACCGCCGAGAACGGGGGCACCGTATACTCCCTGACCAACGACCCGGAGCGCAACCAGGTGGTGGCCTACCGGCGGGCCGCCGATGGCA
>JACDDL010000079.1 GCA_013817045.1 Actinomycetota bacterium
GTGTTGACTTCCCCACGTTCGGCCGCCCAACGACTGCTACGAAGCCCGAAGAGAACCCCTCCCGCGTCACTCGGCGGGGGCTTCTGTCTCGACCGGAGCTCTCGTGATAACGACCTTCTTGATACGCCGGCCGGTGACACGCTCAGTTCGGAATTCAAGGGAATCGTACCGGACCGTCTCGCCCTGAACCGGCACGCGGCCGGTCAAGTCGAATACGAGTCCTCCGACGGTATCCCACTCTTCGTGTGGCAGATCGGCGTCGAGCAGCTCGTTGACTTCGCTGATCTGCATCTTTGCGTCAACACGGATTGTGTCGTCGTCGATCGGCTCGACCAAAGGCTCCTCCTGGTCGTATTCGTCGACGATCTCGCCCACGATCTCCTCGATCAGGTCCTCGATGGTTACAAGGCCCGCAGTACCTCCATACTCATCAATGACTATGGCCATGTGTACGTGCTGTTGTTGCATCTCTCGCAATAGCTCGGCCACTTTCTTCTGCTCGGGCACAAACAGCGGAGCGCGCGCCAGGTCTTTCAACGAAACGCTGGCGCTGGAGTCGTGGATATGCTTCATCAGGTCCTTTGCATATGTCACGCCAACCATGTTGTCGCTATCGCCTTCGTAGACGGGGATGCGCGAATAACCGGCCGTGAGACTCGTATCGAGGGCCTGATCCAGGGTGGTGCCCGAAGGCACGGTCACCATATCGGGGCGAGGGACCATCACCGCCCGAACGATGGTGTCACCGAAATCGAAGATCGAGTCGATGAGCTCCCGTTCTTCCTCCTCGAACTCTTCATCATCGTCATCACCCTTGTGCAGATCTCGCACCTCTTCTTCAACGAGGAAAGGCCCCCTTGGCAGCCCTCTACCCGGAAGGACAACCATCAAGGCATTCCCACTTATCACCAACACCCGGCCCAGGGGACCCAAGATCGTCCCCAGCAGGTAGACGGGAACGGCAGCCGCCATCGCAACGCGATCGACATGCTGAAGGGCTATCGTTCTGGGGACGACCTCACCGAGGACGAAGATCGCCAAGGTCATGAGCACAATCGCAGCTATGGAGCCGATGCCTCCCCAGTGGTTCACGGCCAGTCCCGCGGCCAGAATGGCCGCCGCGAGTTGCGCCGCCACCTTGATCAAGACGACGACGTTCATGAAGCGAGTCACGTTCTCCATGATTCTCTGAAGGGACCTCGAGCCCCTGTAGCGTTGTTGCGACAAGTGATGCGCCCTCACCCGGCCCATGCGCGAGATCGCGCTTTGGGCGATGGTCATCAGCGCAGCAATGAGGACCAAGAGAACAATACCGGCAATGACCAAGAAGTCATTCATCAAACCTCGGATCCGTCGAAAGACCGCAAGGCCTCGAGCAACCGGTTGTCCATTCGAGACTTGTCTTCTTTGGCATCATGGTCATAACCGAGCAAGTGCAGAGTCCCGTGTACCAGCAAAGTCTCCACCTCGCGGTCGAGACTGTGGCCCATCTGGGTCGCGTTCTCTTCAGCAACGCGCGGGCAGATGATCACGTCGCCCAGGATCAACTCGCCCTGGTCGTCCTCACCCATGGGAAATGCGAGCACGTCGGTTGCATAGTCGTTGCCCGCAAAGCGCATGTTCAGCTCTCGTATGTGATCGGGAGCCACGCACAGGATGGAAAGCTCGGCGGAGTCATCGATTTCCTCCGTCACCAGGACATGGCGGGCCAAAGAAGAGAGCCTCGCCTCGTCCACCGACAGGTCTTGTTCGTTGGCTAAGAAAACGTTCATCTCGTCGCGCAATCCAACGACGTGCCGGTCCAGGCGCTACGTGCGCTTCGAAGCACTTGTGCTCTCGGAGTACAGGCGATAAGCCTCGACTATGTCCTGAACGATTCTGTGCCGCACGACGTCACGAGCACCGAGGTGGGTAAACGCGATCGAGGGAATATCGGTGAGTACCTCCTCGATCACAACCAAGCCCGAGCGCGCACCAGAGGGAAGGTCAACCTGAGTCACGTCCCCTGTAACCACCGCTTTGGATCCGAAGCCCAGACGGGTCAAGAACATCTTCATCTGCTCGGGGGTGGTGTTCTGAGCCTCGTCCAGGATGATGAACGAATCATTGAGCGTGCGTCCCCGCATGAAGGCCAACGGTGCGATCTCGATCGTTCCCTGCTCGACGAAGCGCGCGAAGGTCTCGGGCTCGAGCATCTCGTAAAGCGCGTCGTAGAGCGGTTTGAGATAGGGATCGATCTTTGCGGCGAGATCGCCCGGGAGGAACCCGAGCCGCTCCCCTGCCTCAACCGCCGGACGCGTCAGCACTATGCGAGAGACCTCGCCCGCCTTGAGCGCCCGGATGGCCATGGCGACGGCGAGGTAGGTCTTCCCACTGCCCGCGGGCCCAATCGAAAAGACGATTGTGTTGTCGCTGATCGTGTCGACGTAGCCTTTTTGCCCCAGCGTCTTGGGACGAATCGCTTTGCCCGTGTGCGTAATGAGCACGGTGGCCCCCAACACGTCCGAGGGCCTGGTGGCGTCTTCGGTCCTGATCATCTCGATCGAGCGGCTGACCGACTCGGCGCTCAGGTAGCTGCCGCCCTCGAGGAGACGAAGCAGCTCCTCGAAAAGCCGTGCAACTCGCTGGGAATCCCCGGTCTCACCCGAGAGGACGATCTCGTTTCCACGGACGAGAATGTCGATCCCGGGGAATGACGCCTCTATGAGCTTGAGAAGCTCATCCCTTGCCCCGAGCAGCTCGACCATGGCCTGAGTGTTCGGCACGAGGATCTTTACCTGGGTTTGAGTGAGCATATTTGGCCCCTTCAGCTTACCGTCGAAGGCGGGGAACGCCGTCGGCACCCGGGGGCGACGGCCGCCCTGGGGGCGTGGTCGCCGAGGTGGCGCTCAACGGCAGGTGACGAAGCATGCGTGCCGAGCAGCCGTCCGAGAATCGAGCGCGCCGCGAGACGTGGCCGGACCGTCCACTGCCCTCAACCGGGCGGCCATCCCAGCGCACGCCCACCGAGGAGGTGGAAATGAAGGTGATCCACGCTCTGCCCTGCGTCGGCCCCGACATTGGTGACCACTCGATAGCCGCCGTCGAGAGACTCCCGCCCGGCCAGGCTCCTGATCACATCGAACATCTCGACAAGGAGCCCCTCGTGGGACGCCGTCAGGTCGGCGACAGAGGCGACGTGCTCCCGTGGGATGACCAGCAGGTGGGTCGGCGCTTTGGGGCTGACGTCACGGAAGGCCATTACCCCCTCCGAGCTGTGAACCACATCGGCGTCGATTGCGCCGGCGGCGATCCGGCAGAAGAGGCAATCGCTCATCCACGCGCCGCCTTGGCCGGCAGGTGTCCTCTGAGCCCGTCTGCGCGGATCTCGGTCGCCTCCACCGAGACCATCGAGCCGTACAGGGCGCGGCCTTCGAAGAAGACACGCACATGATCGTCGGTCTGACCGGAGCAGACCCACACGCCCTCGACCTCTCGCTCGTCCTCGACCAGCACGTCGAGCCGGCGGCCCAGGTGCCCGGCCAGCCAGGTCGAGCGAATCTGGTTGCCCAGAGCGATGAGCCGCCTGGACCGTTCCTTCTTCACCTCGGGAGATATCTCGTCGTCCATGTCGGCAGCGGCGGTTTCCGGCCGCGCCGAGTAACGGAAGACATGGAGCTTGGAGAAGGCGAGCCTGCGCACAATGCCCATCGTGGAGGAGAAATCATCCTCGGTCTCGCCGGGGAAGCCGACGATGACGTCGGTTGCAAGGGCGACATCCGGAAGCAGATCTCTGGCGCGCTCGAGCGAAGCGACATAGTCGGCGATCCGATAGGGCCGGTGCATCCTCTCGAGCACCGCGTCCGAGCCCGACTGCAGGGGGACGTGCAGGTAGCGGCACATTCTGGGTTCCGAGGCGATGAACCCGACCACCTCCTCGGTGAGGTGGCGGGAAAGAATCGATGAAAGACGCAGGCGCTCGACACCGTCGATCTCGAGCAGGCGGCGCCAGAGCCGGACGAGGGAGCGCTCGTCGTCTCCGAGGTCGTAGCCGTACTTGCCCAGATGCACACCGGTCAGCACCAGCTCCTGAGCTCCGGCTTCGACCTTGCGGCGCGCCTCGTCGACCAAACCGTCGGCCTCGAGCGAGCGAAGCGGGCCGCGCGTCTTGGGGATGATGCAGAAGCTGCACCACTCATCGCACCCGGTCTGCGCCTTGAGGTTTGCCCTCACCCGAACGGCCTGCCCAGGGGGTCGCCGCGCCGGCGGTGCAATCTGCAGCAGGGGCGAAGTCTGTGCCCTGTCCCGGAGGATCTCGGCAACGCGCTCTTTGTCGTCGTTGCCCAAGACGACATCGACGCCGTCGATGCAGGCAACCTCATCGGGGTCCGACACCGCGTAGCAGCCGATGGCCACCACCTTGGCGGCGGGATGCGACCGTGCCGCCCGTCGAAGCGCGCTACGCGACGCCTTGGTCGCTTCGCGCGTCACTGTGCAGGTGTTGACGATCACGATGTCGGGGCCCTCACCGGAGGCCGGGGGACCGACACCGGCTCCGGCCATCTGCTCGGCCATGGAGTCGGACTCCGCCTGATTCAAGCGGCAACCGAGAGTGGTGAAGGCAACGGTGGGCGCGCCGGGGTTGGACATGCGCGAAACCTACCCGATGAGCCCGTAGTGCCACGCGATCGCCGCCGAAGCGACCACGGCAGCGTTCTCAGTCCTCAAGGTGCGCTCGCCCAGCGACACGGGCCGGGCGCCTGTGGCCGCCAGCTCCTCTACCTCCGCACGGCTCAGCCCGCCCTCGGGGCCGACCACGATCGCAATCCGATCCGGATCGGGGGGCAGATGATCGCGCAGGGGTTCGGACGCCTCCTCCCACAGAACGAGGGCGGTCCCCTCACCGGAGAGCCTTGACCTCAGGCCTTCCCATCCCAGGGCACCTCCGACTTCGGTCACCCATGCGCTCCCGGACAGCTTGGCCGCCGAGCGCGCTCTGGCGCGCCATCTGTCGGTCATCCGCTCGAGCTTGTCGGACGGCCAACGGACAACCGAGCGTGCCGAGTCAAAGGCCCAGAACTCCGCCACGCCGAGCTCCCCCAGACGCTCCACGGCATCTTCGAGCTTGGCCCCCTTTGCCGCGCCCTGGTACACGGCAATGGCCGGGTGCGGACGGGGTTGCATATCCACCTGGCGAACGGTTGCAACGAGCCGATCTTCGATGACGGCCTCGACCGAGCACCAGGCCAGCCGGCCCATGCCGTCCAGGACGCACACCGGATCTCCTGGCTTCATTCGCAGGACTCTGAGGGCGTGGTGCGACTCAGCGGGCGGCAGCGTGACGGAGCCATCACCCCAGGCGCCGGACGGCGCGAAGAAGCGGGGCGTCGAGCTCACGGGGTCAGTGAAATACCTCTTTGATCTTGCCGAACAGGCCCCGGCCCCCGGCCGGCTCGTCGCGCAGCCTGGCGAATCGTCCCAGCAGCTCCGACTGCTCGTCATCGAGACCGGTCGGAGTCACGACGCGAAGCCAGGCAACGAGCTCGCCGCGGGCACGGCCTCCGAGCCGGGGCATGCCCTTGGCGGCCAGCCTCACCACTTCGCCGGACTGGGTACCCGGGGCAACCTCGACCGACTCGTGGCCGTCGAGCGTCGGGATGTCCACGGTCCCCCCCAGTGCAGCCACGGTCATCGGGATCGGAACCTCACAGCCAAGGTCCTCTCCGGCGCGCCGGAAGATCTCGTGCGGGGCGATCCTTATCGCGACGTAGAGATCGCCCTTGCGGCCTCCCCGCATCCCCGCCTCGCCGCGGCCCGAGACCCGAAGCTGGGCTCCATCCTCCACACCCGGGGGCACCGAGACGGTAAGCGATTGGTCGATGGCAACCCGCCCCTTGCCTGCGCAACGCGGGCAGGGATCGAGGATGACCTCCCCCGCACCCCTGCATCTCCGGCAGGTGGATGCGGTCATAACGTTTCCGAAGATCGTCCGCCGGACCTGCTGGACCTGCCCGGTGCCTTCGCATTCAGAGCACGGGGACGGCCAGGTTCCGGGTGCGCTTCCGCTGCCCCCGCATTCGGTGCATCCGTCGAGCGTCGAGATACTCACCTCACGTTCGACCCCCATGGAGGCCTCCTCGAGGGTGAGCTCGACCTCGGCGAGGAGGTCTGCTCCCCGGCCGGTGCCCCGGGCCGCTCCCCCCTGCCCGGCGCCCCCGAAGAAGCTCGAGAAGAGGTCGGACAATCCTCCGAAATCACCGAATCCTCCGTCGGCGGCCCGCTCGTCGCCGAAAGTGTCGTAGCGGTGACGCTTGGCGGGGTCTGACAGGACCTCATAGGCGTGCGTGACCTCTTTGAAGCGATCGCCCGAGGACCCACCCCGTTGATTGGTGTCGGGATGATGTTCCCGGGCCAGGCGTCTGTAGGCCTTCTTGATTTCCTCCGGAGAGGCGTTTTGCGAAACGCCGAGTACCGCGTAGTGGTTCTGGGCCATGTAGCGCCTTTCTTAGATCTCGAGGCCGGTCAGCATCCGGCCGAGGTTCGCAGCCACCTCGTCGACCGCCGCCATCGATCGCAAATAGTTCATGCGGGTCGGACCGATGACTGCCAGTGAACCGATCACATGTCCCTCCGACCCGTAGGGTGCGGTGATGACCGAGCAAAACTGCATTTCAGCAACCTGATTCTCGGAGCCGATGCGAACCGTCACCTGACTCGAAGCTATCGCATCCGCCAGCAATACGAGTACGGAGCGACGGTGTTCGAGGGCGCCGATGACCTGCCGGACCGTCTCGAGGTCGGCAAACTTCTGCTCGTCCACAATGTGCGAAGTGCCCTCGAGGAACACCCTCTCGCTTTCGCCAATCGACATCTCTTCATCGAGCACCCTGGCCACGGCTGAAACCGTGCCGCGCAGCTCGAGCGGGAAGCGTTCGAGATGATCGGTAATCGTTGACGCTGCCCTCTCGAGAGGCACTCCGACTACAAAACGGTTCAGCATCTCCGACGCGCTGCCCAACTGGACTTCGTCGATTCTCTCCGGGCCCCACACGACATGGTTCTCCACACGCCCTGTGTCGGTAACGAGAACAAGCATGGCGCGGGGCCCGGCGAGGCTGATGAGCTCGACATGCCGAACGACGCTGTGGTCGAGGGAAGGGGCGAACACTATGGCCGCGTCTGCGGTGAGGCTCGAAAGCAAGGACGCGGTGTTTCGCAGCGCCTCTTCCAGCTCCCAGCGCGGTTCTCCGAAGAAACGACGTACCCGTTGTCTTTCTTCCTCGGGCAGAGTGACGCCGCCGCCCCAGACGTTGACGTAATAGCGATAACCGGTGTCGGTCGGGATGCGCCCTGCAGAGGTATGCGGCTGGTAGATGTAGCCGAAGTCCTCGAGTGCGCCCATCTCGTTGCGGACCGTTGCAGACGAGACGCCCAGCCGGTAACGCTCGACCAGGGTCTTCGAGCCCACCGGCTCGCCCCACCTGACGTAACAGGCCACGATGGCGCGCAGGATCGCAGCTTTTCTGTCGTCGAGTCGCTCGATGGCGGAAACCATAGGGTGTCAGTTTACCCTGCGGCTTCGCTATTTAGCACTCTCAGCCGTTGAGTGCTAGTGCACGACGTCGTGGTCCCGGCCCCAGGAACCCGCATGGGCGCCGAACCGTCCACGGACCGCCGGGCCGCCACTACCCTTGGGTCGGCATGAGAGCAGCCCAATGAGCGATAGGCGGCGACCTCCCGGCCCGGCTCGGGCTGCCGCCGCAGGAGCCGCACTGGTGGCGGGGGCCCTGCTGGGCTCCTGCGAGCCCTCATCCAGGGAGCCCATCTCGCGACCCGCCGCAGGAGCCGCAAACCGCGCCCCCGAGTCACCGGGCCCAGAGGCCCGGCGGCGCCCGGTCCGGACGGAGGACGACGGTATGGTCCTGCTGGCATGGTCCCCGGGGGGGCTCCCCGAAGGGACCGAGCGTTTGCTCGAGCACACCGACGGAGTGCGCGACGCCACGACGGTGGTGGCGGGCCTGGACTGGATCCGGTCCTCGGAATCTAAAGGGTCGCCGATCGACACTCCCCCGCCGGGATACGCCATCCCGCTGGAGGTGGCGGTCATCGAGCCGCGCGAGTATGCGCACTTTGTCCCTCCGGGAGAGAGGGCGGAGATCCTCGGGATGGGTCCCGGAGAGGTATTGCTGGCCGACACCGAAGCAGACCTGCGTGGATCGGGGCAGGGGCTGAGGCTGAGGCTTCGTGGACGCACGATCCGGGCTTCCGGAGTGGTGAGCGACCTCGCAACCAATGCCTACGAAGCACTGGCCCCGGCGCCGGCGCCGGCAACCTGGCGCAAACCCCGCCGCTTCGTGCTCATGCGCCTGAAAGAATCCGCTCGGCGGGCATCGATTCGCGCCGCTATCGTCCGAACCCTCGAGCCCGGATCACCTTTGCGCATTCGAGCCCGGGGCGAGACGCCGTTCCTGCGCTACGGCGACGCCGTCATGCCCCAACTGTTGGTCAAGGAGGCCTTCGGTGAGTTCGCCGCCCGCGCAGACTCAGACGGCCGGATCACGATCGAACCCCGGTGGGTCACTCGCAACCTCCGGAGCGAACGCGTCCCGCTGCTGGGACGACTCACCTGCCACCGGGCGCTCTTTCCTCAGTTGGAGGCCGCTTTGCGAGGCCTGGAGGCCGGCGGCCAGAGCCACGTGGTCGACGCGTCCGACCACGCAGGGTGTTGGGTCCCCCGCTTCATCGGATGGGATCCAGACGATTGGCTCTCACATCACGCTTGGGGAATCGCGCTGGACGTCAACGTGTCCAACAATGCATTCGGAGCACCACCCGATCAGGGCCCGGAGCTCGTGACCGCCATGGAAAGATCGGGATTCACCTGGGGAGGAAGATGGCTCATCCCCGACGGAATGCACTTCGAATGGTCCCGCTGGACTCGACAGAGCCCTACTGATCGGTAGACGGGGGCGTCGCGGCTCGGTGCGCCGTCGTCGCGCGGGCCTTTTTCACTGCCGTCTCCACAGCCTCGCGGGCCGAGTCCACGCGGTCGATCGCATCGACAGCGCGACCATCCCGAGCTAGCTCCCATGTCGAGATGCCTACAACCGGCACACCGGTCTTGAGAGCAAAGGCCATCTCGGACAGAGTTCCGAACTCACCCGCCACCGCCACCAACGCGTCGGAGGCGCGTACCAGCAGCGCATTTCGCATCTCTCCCATCCCTGTGGCTATCGCCACATCGACATAGGGGTTCGCGTCCCTTCGGCTGGCGCCGGGAAGAATGGCCACCGTGGTCCCACCGGCGGACTTGGCGCCCCGGCAGGCGGCCTCCATGACTCCACCGAGCCCGCCGCACAACAGAAGCGCGCCGGCGCGCGCAATGGCTGAGCCGACCTCTTCGGCAAGGGCGGCCGCTTCGTGCGACGGGGAGCCGGAACCGATAACCCCGATGTAGACGCCGGTCACAGCCAGCCTTTCTAAAGGAGGCGGCAGAGGACGTCGTTGGCGACCAGGGTGGAGCCGGCGGAGAGCCGAAGCCACCCTTCGGAACGTTCGAGCAACCCTGCGGCTTCGAGCTCGGCCACCACGCCCGCATGGGTATCAAGCCATCCCCGGCCGTAACGGAGGGTGAACTCGTCGAGCTGGACCCCCGAGGCAAGACGAAGGCCGAGCATCATGGCCTCGCCGGAGCGCGTACCGGCATCCAGAAGCTCGCTCCCGGACTCGGTGGAACATTTCGACGACACCCGTGTCACGAACTCACGCGGCAATCTTTCATTCCAGTAACGGCGGCCGTTGTGGTGGCCATGCGCGCCGGCCCCCAGTCCGAGATAGTCGCCCGCGGACCAGTAGAGGACGTTGTGCCGCGAGGCGTGCCCTGGTTTGGACCAGTTGGACACCTCATAGCGTTCATAACCAGCGGCGCCCAGTACCTCGGACGCAAGCTCATGGCGCTCCGCCTGGATGTCGGGCTCGACGCCGGGGGCGCGCCCGGTGGCCACCAGCGTATGCAGCGGCGTGCCTTCCTCAACCGTGAGCGCATAGGCGGAGATGTGCTCCGGGCCGGCTGCAACGACGCCGTCCAACGATCTCATCCAATCCGAGGTGGATTCCCATGGAGAGCCGTAGATGAGATCTGCGTTCACCTCTTCGAAACCGGCACGCCTGGCAGCGACGACTGCCTCGAGAGCGCGTTCGGGGGAATGTGTCCGGCCCAGCCGCGCCAGCACCTCGGGGGCCAGCGACTGGACGCCAATCGAAACACGGTTGAACCCGGCCTCCAGCAGGGCAACGAACTTCGCCTCGTCTACGGTCTCGGGGTTGGCCTCGATCGTCACCTCGGCGCCGGGGCCCACACCGATGTTATGGACGACCGCGCTCAGGATGCGGCCCGACTCCGGACCAGGCAACAACGTTGGGGTTCCGCCGCCGAAGAAGATCGACGTCGCAGAGCGGTTGCCCGGGTCACGGTTCTCGATATCGGCGACCAGGGCCTCCACGTATGCAAAATGCAGCTCCTCCTGGCCTTCGTAGGTGTTGAAATCGCAATAGTGGCAACGATGCTTGCAAAATGGAATGTGTACATAGACGCCGAAACCGGGATCGGCGGTCCAGCAACCGGTGCGGTCGCTCACCTGGGTGGCCATCAGGCCGAGCTGGTGTCGGAGTCGACCCGCAAGGCTTCGATGAACGCCGACTGAGGCACTTCGACCAACCCGATCTGCTTCATGCGCCGTTTGCCTTCCTTCTGCCGCTCGAGCAGCTTGCGTTTTCGGGACACGTCACCGCCGTAGCACTTCGCCAAGACGTCCTTGCGCTTGGCTTTGACGGTTTCCCGGGCTATGACCCGCGACCCGATCGCCGCTTGTATCGGCACATCGAACATCTGCCTGGGAATTAGCTTTCGCAGACGTTCTGTCATCGCCTTGCCGTAGCCGTAAGCCTTGTTGCGGTGAACAATCGTCGAAAACGCGTCTACGGGTTGAGAGTTGAGGAGAACGTCCACCTTGACGAGGTCAGACGCGTACATGCCGACAGGCTCGTAATCGAGTGAGGCAAATCCCTTCGTTGCGCTCTTGAGCTGATCGAAGAAGTCGAAGATGATCTCGCCGAGCGGCATGTGGTAGCGGATCTCCACGCGCTCAGGAGAGAGATAATGCATCTCCTTAAGCTCACCGCGCCGATCCTGGCACATCTGAATCACGGGACCGGTGTACTCCGAAGGGGTAACAACCATCACCGATACATAGGGCTCATAGATCTCCTCGATGCGCGACCGGTCGGGCATGTCGCTGGGATTCCTGACGATCTCCTTATTGCGGTCGTCGAGTTGCACCTCGTAACCAACAGAGGGGGCGCTGACGATGAGCTCGAGATCGAACTCCCGCTCGAGTCGCTCCCGGACGATCTCCATGTGCAACAGGCCGAGAAACCCACACCGGAAACCGAAGCCTAGGGCGCCCGAGGATTCTGGCTCGTACACGAGTGCTCCGTCGTTCAGCTTGAGCTTGTCCAACGCATCCCTGAGTAACGGGAAGTCGTCACCGTTGATCGGATAGATGCCGGCAAAGACCATGGGCTTGGGTTCGCGGTAGCCGGGCAACGCTTCGACGTCGGGGGCCGGTCTCGGCGTCACCGTGTCGCCGACCTTCACCAGGCTCACATCCTTTATGCCGGAGATGAGATAACCGACTTCGCCGGTGAAGAGCTCGACCACCGGAGTCGAGTCCGGCGCCATGATCCCGATCTCGTCGGCCTCCGCGTCGTGACCCGCAACCATGAACCTGATCGGAGCGCGCGCCTTCAGGGACCCGTCGACAACCCTTACGTACGCAACCACGCCCCGGTAGACGTCATATACAGAGTCGAACACGAGAGCCCGCAGCGGGGCGTCCGGATCGCCCGAAGGAGGGGGTATGCGCTCGACGATCGCATCGAGAAGCTCCGG
>JACDDL010000275.1 GCA_013817045.1 Actinomycetota bacterium
GCCGGGATCGAACCGGCTACCTCCGCCATGCCATGGCGGCGCTCTACCAAGTGAGCTACGGGCCCCAAGGGGATTCCAGGGTAGCAAAGAGGGAGGGCTCGCCCCCATGGGGCGTGGTTTGATGTCGCCCGAGTCAGCCGAGCCGAAGGGAGGCGCCGAGTGGATCCAACCGCCGCAACCCCGGCCGGCCATGCCCGGTGTTCCCGGTGATGGAGCCCGTCGCCTGGGGGGTACTGGGCGCAACCTCACGCATCGCCCAGAAGGCCGTGCTGCCCGCCATAGATGGAAGCGAAGCGGCGCGCCTCGTGGCCGTCGCCAGCGAGTCGACTCCGTCCGACGACTACAACACCTTCGGCGCGCCGCACCCTTATGACGGTTACGACGCGCTGTTGGACGATGACGAGGTCGAAGCCGTCTACATCCCTCTTCCGAACAAGCTGCACGCCGAGTGGACGATCAAATGCGCCCAGGCAGGCAAGCATGTCCTGTGCGAGAAGACACTGGCGCTCTCGGCCGATGAGGCCGAGGCCATGGCGCAGGCCTGTGAGACAGCCGCCGTCCAGCTCATGGAGGCCTATGTATCCCCGTTCCATCCGCGAGCACAGGCGCTGGACGAGCTGCTCACCTCCGGCCGCCTCGGACGCATCCAGTACGCCCGCTCCAACTTCACCGTCCCGATCGACTCCCGCGACCACCGCTGGCGGCCCGAGATGGGCGGCGGAGCGCTGCTCGACCTGGGCATCTACTGCCTGTCGCCGCTGCTGTCGGCCGCCGGCAGGCCGGTGTCCGAGCTCGCCGCCTCGCAGGTGACGAGCGGATCCGGGATCGACATCTCCTTCGGCGGGTGGCTGGGCTTCGGAGACGAGTTTGCGACGACTTTCTTCTGCTCCTTCGAGGGACCGTTCCTCCAAGAGCTCGAGATAGTCGGGACCGAGCTCATAGCCCGAGTCGGCCAGCCCTACAGTCCGGGGGCCGGAGACAGAAAAATCGAGCTCTTGGGACACGACGGGGAACGCTCCAACCTCGAAGTGGAGGGCAACGACCCCTATCGGGCCATGGTCGAGCATTTCTGCGCCGCCCTAAGAGACGCGGCGGCGCTCAGGCACACCCCCTCTGACTCGATCTATCTGCTCCGCCTGTTCGACAGGCTGCGCGCCTCGGTTGCCGGCCGCAACGGTGGGGACTAGCCTAGGGGCTCTTCCGGCCGCGCCGCCGCCGCCTCGAGCGTTTGCGACGCGCCGGCGCCGCCTCCTGGGAATCTTCGCCCTCGGATGGAGCCGTCCCGATCCGCGGTGCGGCAGGCGCCTTCTCGCGCCTGGGACCCTCCTCCACCGTTCCGGAGGTTGGCTTAGCGGACACGACGCGGGCGCCGTCCTGCGGCCTGCCGTCGCCGCCGCCGTTCGAGGTGCGGCGCGCCGAGCGAGTATCGCGTTCGTCGGCAACTTTGACGGTGAGACGGTACTCCTGCGGGTATTGAGGCACCCCCCAAACGGACTGCAGCTCACGGATGATCTCCTCGAGCTTTTGTCCGTCCGGCGGCGCCGTCAGTGTTTTCGGACGCGGTGAATGGGCCCTTCGAACCAGATCTTCTGAGGAGACCTGCTTCGCCGGGCCGGCGCCGGAGGATGCGGCTCCCCGCCTGCGCCGGCGTGAACGTCCGGCCCCGGCCGAGCCGCCCCGCTGCCCCTGCGGTGCCGCCTCCCTGCCTGCCTGGGCGCCCGCCCCGGGCTCACCTTGAGATTTGCGACGCCTACGTCGCCTCCGCCGCGGCTGGCTCATCGCTCCCCTCGAGATCGAAGTCGACGTTCACCTGCGGGGCGTCCGACCAGAGGCGCTCGAGCGAGAAGTAGTCACGTTCTTCCTGATGGAACACATGCACCACGAAGTCGACGTAGTCGAGAAGGACCCATCGGCCCTCGCGCTCGCCCTCCCTGCGGTACGGCTTGACGCCGTCGCGAACGGCCAGCGCACGCTCCACGGCCTCGGCGATGGCCCGCACCTGACGTTCGGTGTTTGCGCTGCAGATCAGGAAGTAATCGGTGATTCCAAGCTGCTCTGAAACGTCGAGGACCAGGATGCGGTCCGCCTTCTTGGACGCTGCCGCCCCTGCGGCCCCGGTCACCAGGTGTGTTGAGCTCAGCGTTGGGAGAAGTCCTTTCCTACGACGATCGTCAAGTCAACGATACCCTGCGGCTGCGCCGCCACCTGAACCTCCCCGGTGCCCAGCAGCCTCCTCGCCCGCGTAGCCGATCTCCGACCCCGCATCGAACGATCGTAGGCCACGATGAGCGTCCTCCGGTAATCGAGCCTCGAAGCATTGCCCGACAGGGCGATCCGGTAGCCTTTGCCGACCAGCCTCCCGGCGACCTCGGCCCCCACGCCGGGAACACCGTTTCCGTTCAGGACCTGGACAAGAACCTTGTCGTCCTCGAGGTCCGGCGCGCCGAGAGCGCGCTCCAGCAGCTCGGTCAGCGCCTCGGAATCGAGGGAGTAGAGCTCATCGTCGCCCGCGCCCAGCTGGCTCACCGGCAGGCTGGCGAGCGTGAGATCATCTCGCCCAACCGCCGCGATGCCGCTCAGGAGCCGGACCTGTCCGGAGGCGTCCGCTCCTGAGAGTGCCCCCTCGAGCATCGATGGCCGCACCCGGTCCCCGAGAGCCCGGAACCTCCCGAGCATCGACTTCCACACCGCCAGATGCCGTGGGCCGAGCTCGATGTCGTCCCGGCCCGCGCCGGACGTGAACAGCAGACGCGTCAACCAGCGCGCCTCGAGCCTCTGAGGTCCCGGCGAGAAAAGCAGCTCGCCGGCGCCCCCGGCGCTCCTCACCTCCCCGGGCACGTCCACCTGCAGCGGGCCCAACAAGCCGAACAGCTTCTGGGCGCTCTGTGCGCTCATCACTTCGTGGTGGTCCAGCGGAACTCCCAACAGGTTCTCGGCGCTCATGAGAAGAAGAGGGGCGCCCCCCGAGAGGAATGCATCCCCGACGGCAAGGAGACCGCGCCCGGGGATCTCCACCGCGGTGTGGGCCGGAAGGTAAACGACGGCGGCCCTTTCGGTGGAGTGATTGAGCGCCAGCAGCATGAGCCAGGAGACCCCTTGCGGGTTATTCTCCCGAGGGCGCGTGGTTCCGAACCAGAGGGCGGTGCTGAGGACGGCAGGCGGAGCCGCGGCTGTCTGCTGCACCCGCCCGCCGTGGGCCGGCTCTACCCCGAGGGGGCCCGGAAACCCAGCCAGGCGGAACAAGACGAAGGCCCCCGCAGCCACCACCAGGCAGCCGGCCGTTCCCATTGCAGCCGCCTTCCGGGCGCGGCCGACACGGCGGCGACGTGCGGCCGCCCGAGCATCCTGGAGCGCGCGGCCCGCATCGCTTGTCCTGCCTTCAGGCAAGCTCGCCGCTCGGGTCGGTGACGTAGAGGCCGTGGCCCCGAATGTAGGCCATGACTTCGGCGGGCACGAGGTAGTCGATTGGCCTCCCGGCGCTCACCCGCGCCCGGATGTCACTCGAAGAGATATCGATCCCCGGCATCTGCATCACCCCAACCTTCGGCCAGTGCGCCTCCGGCTTTAGCGCCTCG
>JACDDL010000080.1 GCA_013817045.1 Actinomycetota bacterium
CCGTGAAGATGTCCCGTCTCCACACCGTACCGATGAAACCAACGATCGCCGCCGTAATGATGATTATCGGAAAAGCGATTTGAAGCGCAAAGATCGCGACGAACGCGCTCGCCGCAATCACAAGGAGGATTGGATGCTTCAGCGCGTTGCCGCCGATCCGGATCACGGCCGTGCCGACAATGCCTATTACCCCCGCCCCCAGCCCGTAGAAGATCGCCGCCACCCATGCGACGTCTGCATGAACTGCGTAGAGCCAAGCCAACCCGAGCATCAGCAGCGCTGCGGGAAGCACGAACAAGATCCCCGCAGCG
Organism: Actinomycetota bacterium; assembly: GCA_013817045.1. Classification (GTDB taxonomy): domain Bacteria; phylum Actinomycetota; class CADDZG01; order CADDZG01; family WHSQ01; genus JACDDL01. The sequence goes on from JACDDL010000080.1 coordinate 312, forward strand.
ACTCCCCCGAAGCTTCCGTTCAGCAGCCAGCCTATGTAGATCGCAAGTTGCTGAGCCTCCGGCCCAGGCAGGAGCATGCAGTAGTTCAGTGCGTGCAGGTAGCGGCCATTGCTTATCCAACGCCTCTTGTCCACCAGCTCCTGGTGCATGAGCGCTATCTGTCCGGCCGGTCCTCCGAAATTGATGAATCCAAGCTTGAGCCACCACAACAGGGCGGCCCGCAGAGGAACGCGCGCCTCCGAGCTCCCGGAGGCATCTGTCACAAAACGACTTCTGCCAGTCGATCCACCTGCGATAGATCTGCCACCGTCGGATCGAGCACCAACTCGTCGACGCCTATGTCTGCGAACGCAGCGACCGTCTGCTTGACGGCTTCGGGCGTGCGAGGAATGCCATTCGCCATCGCATCGACCCACTCCCCGAGAAACGAATAGTAATCCTTCAGGTATCCGATCGATTCGGACTCGACGTCCTCGCCCAAGGAAAAGTAAGCCAAGGCCGCGATGTGTGGGACGCCTTCACGGCCGGCATCCTTCCATGCGCTGTGAACCTGCTCGACGAACGGCCCCACCTGGTCTGGCGGCATGCCGCCCGAGGTCCATCCCACCCCCCATTTCACCGTTCGCTCTATCGCCTTGTCCGTCATCCCTCCGATCAACAAAGGCACGTCCTTCCGGCCTGCCGGTGATGGGGTGACAGGCTTCGGACTTCCGCCGACGGGCTCGCCGCGCCACGCCTTGTCCATCAGACCGAGGGCATCGTCCCAGCGGCGCCCCCTGCTGCCGAAGTCGGCACCGACCGCCTCGAAGTCGTCCTCGCGTCCGCCCACCCCGACACCAAGGGTGAGGCGTCCATCCGAGATCTGGTGGACACTCGCCGCCTCCTTGGCGAGAAGAACCGGATTGCGGGTCGGGCCCAGCAAGACATTCGTGATCAAGCCGATTCGCTCGGTGACCCCTGCGGCCGCCGCCAGGGAGATGAGCGACTCGTAACTCGGATAGGCGATGCGATCGATGGTGGCAAGGGATGAAAAGCCTCGTTCCTCGGCGCTCCGAGCCCAGTCGACGAGCAAACGTCCCGGCGTTCCCGGAATGGGATTTGGCAGTCCGATTGCGATTTTCACTTCGGTTGCTCCCTCCTACGGACGGGTGCTGATGGGTTTGCACCTCCAGCTTCGGCGCGACTATACATATTGGCTCCGGCCTCCAACGTAGGAGTCTTCGATGACCTCCAGCTCCGCCTCCGTCTCGCTCACGCCCTCGCCGGAGCATCGGTCTTCGTTCGGGCTGTGGACGATCCGCCACCCCGGTCACGACCCTTTCGGCGCGCCGACGCGCCCCTCCATCGACCCGGCAGATTTCGTGAGACGGCTGGCGGATCTCGGCGCCTATGGGGTCCAGGATCTCCGTTTCGGTGAAGAGGACCTGAAGGAGGCGTTGGCGCCGGAAGGCTCCGGGAAGAGTCTTACGATTGGGACGCGCTTGGCTCGAAGTACTACGGAAACGAGCGGCTGGACCAGCTCGCCGTGGAACTGCTGCTGGGCGCTCGCTGAGACAGCTGTATAGGTCGTGGGCAATCGCTTACTGCTAATCGATGACGGCCGGTTCTTTCTGACGGACGAGAAGGGTGACGTTGTCCTTCACGGCACCGATGGTCTGTTCGTAGCAGACGTAAGACATCTCGCCACCTGGAGTCTGCTGCTCAACCACGAACCACTTCGCCTGCTGACGAGCCGCAATCTCGATGATCGTTCAGCTCGCATCTTCGGGACTCTTGCGGGGGTTGACCTACGCGAAGGACCATCCGTGACCGTGATGCGGGACCGGAAAATCGGAGGGGGGGTGGCTGAGAATCTCGTGCTGCATAACCACAGTCGAACACCACAGATCGTCGACGTGGAGTTGCGCGCAGGATCTGACTGGAGTGACATCTTTGAGATCAGGGATCCTCCTCTGGAGGAGGAGGGCGATGCAGACCTCGTCAGGGACGGTCAAACCCTTCGCCTCTCCTTTGAACTGGCCGGCTGGAGCAGAACGACGGAAATAACCTTCAGCAAGCCTTTCGAAGGGGACGAAGCCACGGCGAAGTTCCACGTCGAGCTTGCCCCGAAGAGCCGATGGATTCTCCGCATAGGCATAGCATCAACCGTGGACGGCCTCAGGGAGTCACCCATCCGCACAACTTCACCTGCGGTTGTCTCAGAGCGCTTGAAGCCTTCGGCTGCAACCTTCATCGACCGAGCTCCGCGACTCGCGACTGAAAACCGGCTGCTCGAGGCAACCTACCGGCAGAGCCTCGAGGATCTCGCTTGTCTCCGATTCTCCGCCCCGCACGACGAGAATCTGTGGATCCCCGCCGCAGGGCTTCCCTGGTTCATGGCGCTGTTCGGGCGTGACAGCCTCATCACCGCCTATCAAGCGCTCCCCTTTGCCCCCGACCTCGCACGTTCGACCCTCAAGGCCCTGGCCCATTACCAAGCCGCCGAACGCAATGACTTCCGCGATGCCGAGCCCGGCAAGATCCTGCACGAGTTGCGCCGCGGAAAACTCGCATCTCTGGGACGAGTTCCCCACACCCCCTACTACGGCACACACGACGCCACTCCGTTGTGGCTCATCCTGCTCGACGAGTACGAGCGCTGGACAGGAGACACCGAACTTGTCGATGAGCTCAGAGGACCGGCATTCGGAGCCCTTGCTTGGATTGAGGGCCATGGTGACGTCGACCACGACGGCTACCTCGAGTACGAGAGCCGCTCGACGGGGGGCTTGACCAACCACTGCTGGAAGGATTCACGGGACTCCATCGTCGACGCACGGGGCCGGATCGCCCAGGGGCCCATCGCAACCTCTGAGATCCAAGGGTATGCCTACGATGCGCGCCTGCGCATGTCCCGCCTCTGCCGGGAGGTTTGGGGTGACGAGCTACGGGCCGCCCGACTCGAAGGCGATGCGTTGACTTTGAAAAAAGCTTTCAACGAGGACTTCTGGGTCGACTCCATGGGACACTTTGCGCTAGCGCTGGACGGGAACAAAGAGCAGGTCGACTCTCTGACCTCCAACGCCGGCCACCTGTTGTGGAGCGGCATCGTCGAACCCAAACGCGCCGCAGAGGTATCCGCTCGTTTGATGTCCCCTGACATGTGCAACGGCTGGGGCCTCAGAACCCTGGCGGCCGGCGAAGTAGCCTACAACCCCATCGGTTATCACACCGGTTCCGTGTGGCCACATGACACGGGAATAGCGGCTGAGGGAATGCGCCGGTACGGAGAGAGGGATTCGGCAGCGAAGTTGCTCGAAGCACTGTTTTCCATCGCCGGCTACTTCGAGCATCGACTGCCCGAGGTCTTTGCCGGGTTCTCTCGCTCAGACACCCGGATGCCCGTTGAATACCCGAATGCGTCTCGGCCTCAGGCGTGGGCCGCCGGAACGCCTCTGCTGGCGCTGCGTACCATGCTCAACATGGATATCGCCAATGGACAGTTGAAGGCGGAGCCATGGATGACCGATGTCTTCGGTCCCGTCACATTGGACGGCATCATCGTGAGGGGCAAGCGAGCAACGGCACCCTGAGCAATTTGGGCTATAGGGCCAGGTTTTGCCCCATCTTCCAGGCCGCCCTGCTACCTTGGGCGCGAAACCCACACACGACAAAGGGGTCACCGTGGACAAAGAGCTATTTGAGAAACTGGTCTCGACACCCGGCATCTCCGGCCGTGAGGAGCGAATCCGAGCCACGGTCCTGGAGGAGCTGAAGGATCTGGTCGACACGGTGAACGTCGATGAACTGGGCAACCTCGTAGGAGTGCGCAACGGAATAGGTCCCAAAGTCATGCTCTCGGCGCACATGGACTCAATCGGATTTCTCATCAGCCACATCGACGACAAGGGGTTTTTGCGCATATCGCCGGTCGGCGGTTTCGACGCGCGCACTCTGGTCATGCAGCGGGTAGTCGTCCTCGGCCAACAGGATTACGTTGGTCTTCTTGCTCCGGCCACGAAGCCCATCCATCTTCTCGATGCAGAAGAGAGCAAACGCGGGACCAAGCTCGAAGATCTGTTCATCGATCTGATGATGCCAGCCGAAGAGGTCAAGGAAAACGTATCGATAGGGGATCCAGTTTCTCTGCTCCGGAGCCCGCTCGCAACAGACTATGCCGTCAGCGCGCCCTACCTCGACGACCGGCTTGGTGTGTACGTCCTCCTCGCTGCCTTGCGCGCCGCATCCTCTACCTCGGCCCAGCTCTGCCCCGTGGTCTCGGTTCAGGAGGAAGTAGGGCTCCGGGGCGCGACCACAAGTGCGTTCGGCCTGCAACCCGACGTTGGAATAGCCTTGGATGTAACGATTGCAGGAGATCTTCCCGGAGCGGACAAGACACAGCAGGTAAGCGCTCTCGGAGAGGGCGTGGCCATCGGGTTGATGGATAGCGGGTCGATCTCGGACCCCCGTCTTGTCGACCGTTTCAAGCGAGTCGCGCAACAACATGAAATCAACCATCAGCTCGAGATTCTCCCGCGCGGTGGAACGGACGCAGGCGGGATCCAGCTATCGCGGGCGGGCGTCCCGGTCATCACCATCTCCATCCCCATCCGGTATGTGCACACCGCCAACGAGATGGCCCTCGTATCCGATATCGAGGCAAGCGTCGATCTGATCGCCCGATTCATGGAGGGCGCGCATGATCTCGAACTCGAGTGGTAGGTCCTCCGGGAGAGAGCTCCTTCCGGAGCCGCGCTGTTGCGGCACGCACGGCAGACGCTTGTCTCGAGTTCTTGGACTCGCTGGGCACGCCGGAGCGGGCGCTGGCCTCCTTTCCGTTCGACGATACCGGACGCAGGACGTGGCACTACGTCCCAAGAGCACGAGACGGACTGCCCCTCAAACAAATGGACGAGGCAGCACGCAAGCTGATGCGCAAGTTGTTGGCCTCCGTTCTTTCTCCAGGCGGGAACGACACGATAGAGGCGATCATTGCTCACGAGGAGATCCTCGGCGCGGCGGAACGCTCCGAGGGGAAGTCCGGCCACGCCCGTGACCCGGGCCTCTACTACGTGAGTGTGTTCGGCACGGTGGGCGGTCCGGCCTGGGGATGGCGGTTCGAGGGGCATCACCTCTCCCTGCACTTCACCATTGTGGATGGCGAGTTCGTCGCGACGCTTCCGTCGTTCGTGGGCGCCAACCCCGCCGAAGTCCGGGCGGGGCCACACAAGGGCTTGCGCATCCTCGCACCTCTCGAGGATCGAGCCCGCGTCCTCCTCGGGAGCCTCCAGCCCGGCCAGCGAGAACGAGCGCTCTTGAGCGATCGGGCACCTTCAGACATCATCACCGCGAACGACCGGAGCCTGTCACCCCGGCGCGCCGAGGGACTTCCGGGGGCCGAACTTGCAGGCAATCAGAGGGATCAATTGGTGGCCCTCCTCGAGGCGTACACCGGCCGACTGGACCCTCATCTGGCCGAGGCGGCCCTTGCGGCCGTGCGCGACCAGGGTCTCGACTCGGTGCACTTTGCCTGGGCGGGTGGCCTTGCCCAGGGGGAGCCTCACTACTACCGGCTGCAAGGGCCCAGGTTCTTCGCCGAGTACGACAACGTCCAAAACGGTGCCAATCACATACACACCGTCTGGCGGGACTCCGCCGATGACTTCGGAGAAGACCTGCTCAAGGCGCACTACCAGCGCGAGCACGAATTACCCGAGGGTGCAGAACGGCGCTTATCCTGAGGCGATGGAGACCTACGACGCCATCATGACGCGCCGCTCGGTCCCGAAAACGGGCGAGCGCGTTCCGGATCGACAGACGATCACCAAGCTCATCGCGGCGGCGGTTCGCGCTCCTACCCATCACATCACTCAGCCGTGGAGGTTCATCGTCCTGGCGGGCGACTCGCTCAAAGAGCTGGGCGAGGCATGGGCGAGGGGTGTCGAACGCCTGGGCAAGAAGACCAATGGACTCCGCGAGAAGGCATTGCGAGCTCCGGTGGTGTTGTGTGTGATCGAGACGCCAAAAGCACACCTACCAAAGGTCGTGGAGATCGAAGAGCATTATTCGGTCGGTGCTGCTATGCAGAACATCCTTCTGGCGGCGCATTCCATGGGCATGGCCGCCATGCTTCGCACCGGCGCGACGGTGTCGATTTCAGAGGTGAGGCAATATCTCGGTGTGACGGACGAGGAGCTCGTCGCCGGCTTCGTCTACCTTGGTTATCCGCAGGAGGGCGCAGACGAGCGGCCGAGATCACGTAGAACCGACTGTAACGAGCTGACCGAGTGGCGAGGCTGGAACTAGTGAAGGGGAAGACATGGGGCTGTACGAGCTGAGCAGACAACTAGAGAAGCTAGAAGGCCTGGACAAGATTGGCGATCCCCTTGCCGAGTTCGTGCCGAAGCTGTTCCCGCCCGGACCGGTCAAGGATCTCTTGAGTGGGACGTGGCTGGGACACTCGTTGCACCCTCTCCTCACCGACGTGCCCATAGGGACGTGGCTCAGCGCAACCATGCTGGACCTGGTGGGCGGTGAAGAGAGCCGGGATGCTTCCGAAAAGCTCATCGCCATCGGTTTGCTGGCCTCCCTCCCGACCGCCGCAGCCGGACTGTCGGACTGGTCCGACACCATGGGCGGCGAGCGGCGCATGGGCGTGATGCACGCGGCCTCCAACACCGCCTCGTTGCTGCTCTTCGGCGCTTCATTGGCCGCTCGCCGGCGAGGGCGACATGGGCTGGGTGTAGCCCTTTCCCTGGTGGCTACCGGAACCAACTCGTTGGGCGCTTATCTCGGAGGCCACCTGTCCCTCGTCCAGGGCGTTGGAGTGGACCAGACCGCGTTCGAGGAAGATCCCGAAGAGTGGACTGCGGTGCTCCCGGAAACCAAGATGCCCGAGGGCGAAGCCGTCAAGGTGGATGTCGGAGGTACCGGCATCCTCCTCTTCAGAAGTGGGGATCGCATCCACGCCCTCGCAAACCGCTGCAACCACCTCAGCGGCCCTCTCGACGAAGGTGAGATAGACGGCTTGACAGTGACCTGCCCCTGGCATGCAAGCTGCTTCCGGCTGGAAGACGGCTCGGTGGTCCGTGGTCCCGCCCGGTCGCCACAGCCCGCCTACGCAACCCGGATCAGGGAAGGCCAGATAGAGGTCGGGGCACGAACGAACTAGTGCCTGGGGCCCCGAACCGGGGAGCGTCTCCGTGCGGCGCGGCACCGGCGGCCCGGTACCATTCAGCTTCGGATCGGACCTGCTCGGAAGGAGCTTGAGGATGTCGTCCAGCCACGTAGCCGGAATCGAGCGCCCCGGGACAGTACATCGAAACCTAAGCGTCGCCCAGTTGGTGGAACGTGGACTCGCCGGGCAAGAAGGGGTCCTTGCAAGCACCGGCGCTTTCGTCGCAGAGACAGGCAAACACACCGGCCGCTCTCCCAAGGACCGCTTCATCGTCCAGCAGGGTGAGCCGGCGGAGAAGGTCGACTGGGGTTCGGTCAACCAACCGATCGACCCCGGTGTCTTCGACGCGCTGGCGCACCGGATCCGCAGCCACCTCAACGGCCACGAGCTGTGGGTCGTCGATGGTTACGTCGGCGCCGATCCCGACTATCGCATCAGCGTGCGCGTGGTCACCGAGCTCGCCTGGCATGCGTTGTTCGCACACCAGCTCTTCCGGCGCCCCGCACCCGATGAGCTCGAATCCTTCGAGCCCGACTTTCATCTCATTTGCGCGCCGAGTTTCCAAGCGGACCCAGATCGCGACGGCACGCGCACCGAAACATTCATAGGTCTCGACCTGGAGCGCATGCAGGTGGTCATCTGCGGCACGGCGTACGCGGGTGAGATAAAGAAGTCGTTGTTCACCGCCGCCAACTATCTGTTGCCGACTCAAGACGTTCTCACCATGCATTGCTCGGCCAACGTCGGTGAGGGTGACGATGTCGCATTGTTCTTCGGGCTCTCGGGTACGGGCAAGACGACGCTTTCGACGGATTCCTCGCGCCGACTCATCGGAGACGATGAAACGGGGTGGTCGGAAAACGGCAGCTTCAACCTAGAGGGCGGCTGCTATGCAAAGTGCATCAGCCTTTCGGAGGAAAAGGAGCCACAGATCTGGCGCGCCATACGCTTCGGCTCGGCCCTCGAAAACGTCGTGCTCGATGAGACGACCCGGGAACCTGACTACGACAACGATTCCTTGACCGAGAACACCAGAGCCGTGTACCCACTCGACTTCATCGACGGATTCGTCCCCGAGGGAATGTCGGGGCATCCCAAGGCAATCGTTTTCCTGACTGCCGATGCGTTTGGAGTGTTGCCACCGGTCTCGATCCTGGACCCGGAGGGAGCTATGTTCCACTTCCTGTCGGGCTTCACCTCGAAGCTCGCCGGTACCGAAGTCGGCCTAGGCAGTGAACCCGAAGCGACGTTTTCAGCTTGCTTCGGCTCACCCTTCATGCCCCTTGCTCCAAGTGTCTATGCCGACATGCTCGGCGAGCGCATCGAACGGCACAACGCGTCGGTCTTCCTGATAAACACGGGCTGGACCGGCGGGCCATTCGGTGTGGGGGAGCGGATCAACCTCCCCCTTACGCGTGCAATCGTCCGGGCTGCGGTCACCGGCGCGCTACAGGATGTCGAGAGCCGGAGGCACCCGGTCTTCAACCTGCAGGTGCCGCTCACGTGTCCGGGTGTGCCCCCCGAGATGCTCGATCCCAAGGGCACATGGTCGGAGCCCGAAGCGTACGACAAGCAAGCCCGAGAGCTTGCGGACATGATGATCAAGAACTTCGAAACCTTTGCGTCCGGTGTTCCGGAAGCCGTTGTAAAGGCGGGCCCTCAGCCCGGCTGAAGACCTTCCCATGGAGAAGAAACGTGTTCTGGTAACCGGGGCTACCGGCTATGTTGCATCCCGCCTCATCCCGGCGCTTCTGGATAACGGGCACCTCGTCCGGGCCACCTCACGCCACCCCGAGCCACTGATGCGGCGACACCCACAGATCGAGGCGGTGCCATCCGACATGCTCGACGCCGCCTCTTTGAAGGGAGCTTTGGAGGAGACCCAGGTTGCTTACTACCTCGTCCACTCGATGGCCGGGAAGGACTTCGCCGCCAAAGATCGGAAAGCGGCATCGGTGTTCGCGACGGCCGCCGAGGCCGCGGGGATCAAGCGGATCGTCTACCTCGGAGGACTCGGGAGCTCCGAGGACAAGCTGTCGTCCCACCTCACCAGCCGCCACGAGGTCGGAGAGATACTGGCCCGCGGCCCGGTTCAAACGATCGAGTTCCGAGCCGCGATCGTCATCGGAGCAGGTTCGGTCGCCTTCGAGATGTTGCGATATCTGACCGAGCGACTGCCCGTGATGATCGCCCCGCGGTGGCTTAGCACCAAGATCCAACCGATAGCCGAGTCGGATCTCGTCGATTACCTGCTCGCCGCTGCAACCGCCGAGGTGGAAGGCGATCGCATCGTCGAGGTCGGAGGCACCGACATCGTCACCTATCGCGACATGATCCTCGCGTACGCAAAGGAGCGCGGGCTCCGGCGGGGAATCATCGGAGTGCCGGTGCTGACACCGAACCTTTCCTCCTATTGGATCAAGCTCGTGACGCCGATCCCAACCTCGATAGCTCGCCCTCTCATTGACGGGCTGAAGAACGAAGTTGTGGTCACAGATGACAGCGCCGCCAAACTGTTCCCCGGGATTTCGCCGGGAGGCTACCGCAATGCGGTCCGTCACCTCCTCAAGGAGCAGATCGGCCGGCTCGAGGTGGCGACCGCCCCCGATGTCCCTCCTTGGCCCGGCACATTCGACTCGCTCTTCGTGGATCGGCAATGGGTCCGCTCGAACGCACCTCCGGCCGGGATGGGTGAGGTCATCGCCTCCATCGGGGGCGACCCGCGCTGGTACCCCCTGCGGTGGACCTGGTGGGTGAGGGCGCGCCTCGACGACCTCTTCGGAGGGACCGGCCTCAGGTGGGAGCGGCCGGAGGGAGATCTGAAGCCTGGGTCCCGGGTGGACTGGTGGACGGTAAGGGACATCGCGCCGGACCGCCTCCTCCTCAGGGCAGAGATCAAGGCGCCGGGCGAGGCGTGGCTCGAGTGGCGGGTCGTCTCCCTCGAGAATGGCTGCGAGCTAAGGCAGACCGCCTACTTCCGCCCCCGCGGGGCGGCCGGGCACCTCTACTGGTGGGGTCTGTATCCCTTCCACGCCCCGATATTCCGGCGGATGGCCGTGGGCTTGGCGCGGCGCGCCGAGGAACAATCACTGCAATCGAGCAGAGGATGAACTCGGTGGAGGGTGGTCTGCCCCACTTGGGGAAGAATAACGGTATGAGAACCCGCCTGCTTGGCTTCGCTCTCCTCGGACCGGCCTTGGTCCTGTTCACGAGCACCGCCGCAGGCGCCCAGACCTCGATCATCGAGCGCGCCGCAGAAGGCCTGAAGAGGGCGCCCGTCTACGTGGACCCGCAGGCCGAGTCGATCTTGAGCTCCGGGGAGGCCCAACGACTGAGCGATCAGATCGAGAGCGCGCAGGCAGGTCCGATATACATCGCCGTCCTGCCCGAGGAGGCGCTTTCGGAGCGAGGCGGCAGCCTGGACGACGTGCTCCAGACCCTGGGAGAGACTCTTGGCCGCTCAGGCACCTACGCCGTCGTTGCCGGAGGCGCCCTGGCGGCGGGCGCCACCGAAGGGACGCCCTTCGAGGCGGACACGGTTCCCGAATTGGCCGACCAGGCAATAGAAAGTGAGGGAGGCAACGGAGCAAGCGCAGTCCTCACCGACTTCGTCGACCGGCTGGAGACGTCGGCGGCATCAGGAGGCGGGCTGCCCGAAGGCTCCGGTGACACCCCCAACACCCCCGATGGCGACGGCGGCGGCTTCGGTTTGCTGCCGCTGTTGCTGGTGGGCGGAGGGATCGCCCTCATCATCTCGCTTCGGCGCAGGCGGGCGGCTGAACAACGCGCCCACCTTCAGCTCGAGGAGGTCAAAGGAGCTGCGATGGACGACCTCGTCGCCCTGGGGAACGACCTGAGGGCACTGGACCTCGACGTCGAGATGCCGGATGCCGATCCCGCCGCCAAAGACGATTACGTCCATGCCCTCGGCTGCTACGAGCGCGCCAGCCAGTCGATTGATGACGCCCGGCGCCCCGAGGACATGGAGGCGGTCACGTCGCAGCTCGAGGAAGGGCGTTGGGCGATGGCGTCGGCGAAATCACGCCTCGCAGGACTCCCTCCGCCGGAGCGGAGACCTCCGTGCTTCTTCGACCCGCGCCACGGGCCCTCCCAGCGAGATGTCGAATGGGCGCCTTCGGGGGGAGCGTTGCGCGCCGTTCCTGCGTGCGCCGAGGATGCCGCTCGGGTGGAACGCGGCGAGGAGCCCATGGCCCGTGAGGTCACGGTAGGCGGGCGCAGCACGCCGTACTGGAACGCTCCGGCCTACTACGGCCCCTGGGCGGGCGGCTACTTCGGAGGTATGGCGGGTGGTTTCTTTCCGGGGCTGTTCCTGGGATCCATGCTCGGTGGCGGGTTCGGCTACGGAGCCGATTACGGGGGAGGCGACGGAGGCGGGGACTTCGGTGGCGGGGACTTCGGTGGCGGGGACTTCGGTGGCGGGGA
>JACDDL010000276.1 GCA_013817045.1 Actinomycetota bacterium
GAGCGAAGATGGCTATCGCAATAACCCCGATCCAGTCACCAAGGCTGGAGACTGTCTGGGCCAGGAAGAACCGCAGAAAGTTGCCGTTCCTGAGCAGGGTCAGGTAGCTGAGCTGTTCCTCGGAGCCGAGGACACGGAGGTCCGGGCGTTGTGGTGCTGGTTGGATATGGGCCTCCTAGTCCGGCGCGTCCCCCCCATAGTAAAGAACCATGGCCACGTGGGAGCGGAGGTGAATGACCGGGAGCCTCCGGCGCGCCAAAAGGGAGTTCGTCGCAGAGGAGGGGCGGATCTAGCTTTTTGCCGGCGCCGGCTTGGCGGTTCGTCTACGTGACGTCTTGGGCGCCGACTTCGCCGTCGTCTTCTTCCGCGGGTTCTTTTTTATGTGCTTGCACTCGGGATAGTTCGAGCATCCCGTGAAGGGCCCGAAGCGGCCGCGCTTTTCGACCAGCGGGGAGCCGCATTCGGGACAGCTCTCGCCGGTCTCCTTGGGGGGCTCCTTCTTTATATGCTTGCAGTCGGGGTAGCGGGAGCATCCGACGAATGGCCCGTAGCGTCCGGTTCTCACGACAAGCTCGGCTCCGCAGTCCGGGCACGGCTCCCCGGTGCCCTCCGGGTCGGGGAGGGGGTTGCCCTCTTCGTCGAGCTGCTGAGACCATTTGCAGTCATCGGGCCATCCGGTGCACGACAGGAACCACAGCCCGTGCTTGCCGAACTTCTTTACGACGGGGCGGCCACATTCCGGGCATTTCTGATCGGTGGGACGCTCGGGCCGCGTCATCTTGTCCTTCTGTTCCTCGAGACGCGCCTCGAAAGACTCGAAGAACTCACGCACGACCGGAGCCATCTGCTTGGCGCCCTCGGCGATATGGTCGAGGTCTTCTTCCATGCGGGCGGTGAAGTCGACGTCGACCACCTCGGAGAAGTGCGCCTCGAGCAGCTCGCAGACAACTTCCCCGCGCGCCGTCGGGAACAGGCGCCGGCTCTCGCTGCGCACATACTCGCGATCGTTGAGCACCTTCACTGTGGCCGAATAGGTCGATGGACGACCGATACCGACGCGTTCCATCTCGCGCACCAGGGTTGCCTCGGTGAATCTCGGAGGTGGCTGGGTGAAGTGCTGGGCGGAGTCGAGCGACCTGAGCTCGAGCACGTCGCCTTCGCTCACATCGGGCAGGGTGCGCACGATCTCGTCGGGATCGTCGTCGCCCCGCTCGAGATAGACACGCATGTACCCGTCGAACTTGACCACCTGCCCCGTTGCCCTGAAAGAGACGCCGTTCGATTCGATGTCGACCGTGGTCGCGTCGTAGATTGCGTCCGCCATCTGGCACGCGACCGTGCGCTGCCAGATCATCTCGTAGAGAGAGCGCTGCTCTTCACTCAGTGCTCGTGACATGTCGGCCGGCGCCTGGGCGACCACGGCGGGACGAATGGCCTCATGCGCTTCCTGCGCCCCTTTGGTCTTGGCCGTGAACTCCCGTGGTTGCTGATAACCCGCACCGAACTTCTCACCAACCAGCTTCCCGATCTCGGCCCGGGCGTCGGCCGAGAGGTTGGTGGAGTCCGTTCTCATGTAGGTGATGTGCCCCGCCTCGTAAAGGCTTTGCGCAAGCTTCATGGTTTTCCACGTGGGCCAACCCAACTTGCTGGAGGCCGCTTGCTGGAGCGTGGACGTCTTGAATGGAGCCGGAGGCTTGCGCGTCCGTTCACTCTTCTTGACCCGGAGGACCGACCACGGGCCTGGGCGAGCGCGCTCGGCGACATCGGCCGCCGCCGTCCCGTTCCCGAGCGAGTATTTCTCTTTGTCTCCAACCGGGTGGATCGCCTGAAGGGTTGCGTCCTGGCCGGTGACGAGAGTCGCCGTGAGATCCCAGTACTCGACCGGATCGAAGGCCCGTATCGCGCGCTCTCGCTCGACCACGAGGTGCAGGGCGGCGCTCTGCACGCGTCCCGCCGAAAGGTTGGGCCCGACGGTGCGCCATAGAAGGGGCGACAATTTGTAGCCGACGATGCGATCCACGGCGCGCCGGGCCTGCTGGGCGTCGACGAGATCCATGTCGAGAGCGCGTGGGGAGGCGAAGGCGCTTGTGACCGCCTTCTTGGTGATCTCGTTGAACGCCACCCTGCGGGTTCTCTCGGGCTTCAGACGGACGAGCTCGGCGACGTGCCAGGCGATTGCCTCGCCCTCCCGGTCGGGGTCGGGGGCCAGCCAGACGGTATCGGCCTTCTTGGCGGCCGCCCGTATGGCCGCGACCGCCTTCTTGGCCGAGGCGCGGCTTATCGGCTCATATGAGAGCTTGACGCCGCCGTTCACCTCGACGGCGAAGCTGGACTTGGGCAGGTCCCTGACATGGCCCATGGAGGCTAGGACCTGGTAGTCCTTGCCCATGTACTTCTCGATGGTCTTCGCCTTCGCCGGCGACTCCACGACGACTAGATTCTTAGCCACTTATCCCTGATCCTCAGCCACCTGTCTCCCTGGTGTCGGCCATTCCTGCGAGCACCCTTCACTTCTGCCATGTCCACGCGTCCAACGCCTCCTGCCTCCGCGTTGTTCCCCGGCCGTCCTCCGTTCGGCTGGTTGCCGCCTTTGTCGTCCGTCCCCGCCGAGACCTTGAGACACGCGAGTCAGGTCAACCGAGTAGGGCGGACCACCGGCTAACATCGGTCGCCATATATGGAAGCCTTGACCCAGTTTATGGCAGACCTTGTCGCGAGGTACGGCTACACCGCCACCTTCCTCCTGATGCTCGCAGAGTCTGCCTGTATACCTTTTCCCAGCGAGGTGACCATGGTCGTGGGCGGTTTCTACGCCGCTTCCGGGCAACTCGATTTCTTCTGGGTCGGCGCGGCCGGGGTGATGGGGAACCTCGTCGGCTCGTGGCTCGCCTATGCGGTCGGGCGAACCACCGGACGCACGCTGCTGGACCGCTACGGGAGATACATCCTGATCAAGGCGCACGACATCGACCGGGCGGAGGTGTGGTGGGACAAATACGGCGAGGCGGCCACCTTCGTCAGCCGCCTCCTTCCGGTGATACGGACGTTCATCTCGCTTCCTGCAGGCATCGCCCGCATGCCCTTCGGGAAGTTCACGCTCTACACCTTTCTTGGGTGCATTCCCTGGACCTACGCGCTTGCCTACCTCGGGGTCGTAGTCGAGGGCAATTACCACAAGGTCATGACCTACTTCGACGTACCCACCCTGCTGATCGCGGTTGCCCTGGCCGGGGGCGCCGGCGTGTGGCTCCTGCGCCGAAGAAGGCTGGGTCATGGCGGCTGAGGCGGGGGCAGGGCCTGCCTTCTTCGCCTACGCGAGATCGATCTCGGGCGCAACGGACTGCAGCCCGGAGATCGACACACCGATGAAGTCCTCCATCGTCAGGCCGATGGAGGGCTCGACGTTTCGGATTTCCTCGCGCTCGACGCCGGGGGCGAAAGATTTCTCCTTGAGCTTCTTCTTGACCGACTTGACCGACATCCCGGCGGCCTTCTCGGGCCGGACCAGGGCGGCTGCCACGAGCAGTCCGGCCACCGC
>JACDDL010000081.1 GCA_013817045.1 Actinomycetota bacterium
GAGGACGATGTCTCGGCCTCTTCTCTGGGCGTCTGCCACCGCTGGGGCCCTCGTGCCCGTTTGGTGAACCCGAACGGCGTGGTGAGGGTGGTGACGACCGCCATCAGGAGCCAGTAGAGAAGTGGGTAGTAGACGGCCACGGCAAAATACCGGACGACGGTGTTGTCGTAGCGCCGATCCAGGAACATGCCGACCGCGAGTTGCAACAGGCTGAGCGTCGCTATCGTCATGCCCCACCAGTTGGGGAACGGAGACGCACCGACCGGGGGGACACCTGCTGCATACGACCCGATCCATATGATCGTGAAGCCCACGAGCATGTAGGCCCACAGAATCGACAGTAGCGACTCCCCCAGGATGGGCCACATCCGGCGATGCTTCCATCTGATGACCTCGCCTGCGTGGCGCCGAAGAACCTGAGCCAGTCCCAGTGCCCACCGCCGGCGTTGCTTCCACAGAATGGGCAGGGTGCGCGGCACGTGCATCCAGACAAGGGCTCCGGGCTCGTACCGAATGTCATAGTGCTTCTTCTGCAGCTTCCAAGTCATGTCGATGTCCTCGGTCGCCATGTCGGGGCTGAACAGCCCTGCATCCACGAGTGCGGACTTCCTGAAGGCGGTGACGACGCCCGACACCGTGAGAATTCGGCCCCATACCCTCTGGGCCCTTCTCTGCAAACTGACGATCGAGGTGAACTCCATCAGCTGGAGCTTCGAAAGGAACGTGTCCCGATCCACCACCCGTGGGTTCCCGGTTACGGCGGCGACGCGGCCCGAGGAGAAGTGCGGGATCAAGTGTCGCAACATGTCCGGGGAGGGCGACGCGTCGGCGTCCATGATTACCACTATCTCGCCCCTCAGGCATGGGATGGCATCGTTCATGGCCATCGCTTTGCCTTCGTTTACTTCCTTGCTGATGAGCCGCACCTGGCCCGCGTCGACGAAGGGGAGTACCTCCGCCACGGTCGAGTCGTGTGAGCCGTCGTCTACGACGACGATCTCGAGGAGCGAATAGTCCAGAGCCAAGCAGCTCCTAAGGGTTGCCGCGATGTTGGGAGCTTCGCAGTAGCACGGGATCAACATCGAGACGAACGGCAGGTCGTTCGTATCCAGAGGTTTGCTCGAGTGACCCCGCTCTCTTCTTAGCCAATAGGCGATCGCGGTGGATGTCCACATGATGCTCGAGACAATTGGATAAGAGGCGAAGAAGACGAGCAGCATTCGATAAACGACCGACGCCTCGAGGGTTTGCCAGAAGATCGGGGGAGGCATCAGACGGCAGGCTCGATCTGGCCCGGGTCGGCGACAGCGGCAAGGCCCCCAACCGGCCGGCCCACCAGGAACTGCTTGCTGTTGCCCTCCACAACGACGGCGACGTGGCCGGTTGTCCGGAGTTTGTCCCAGTCGCCGACCAGCCGGCGGCCGAGGAAATCGCACTTCGAGTCGAACGCAAGGCTCCTGACACCAAGCCTGGGGCCCCTGCGAGCGAAGAGACGGACATTATGGGTAATCCACCCGGCCGCGATGGCGACGTTGATCACCAAACTGACGAGGATGAAAACCGAGGTGGCAAGAATGGTCTGGGCGCTCACGGTGCCGAGCACGAAGCTCCACGATCCGAAAAAGGCCATCCATCCCAGCACCATGGCGGCTACCTGCCATGTGGAAGTTTTTGGCTGCATGGCTTACATATCGACCGTTCGCCCCTTCGAGCTTGAATGTGCCGGAAGGAGGGGTCGTCGGCCTCTGCGGTTGAGCATGAGGGCGATGCCGGCGTGTACAGGTTCTTGCTAGCGCAGCAGCACCGGGTCGGGGCGCTCGATCAGTGTTGCCAGGCGCTGGAGGAACCGTGCTCCCTGGACGCCGTCCACCGCCCGGTGGTCGGCCGCCAGCCCGAGGGTTACGGTCCGCCCTGGGTCACCGCGCATGCGCCCCACGCTGAGGATCGCCACCTGCGGCGGGTCGATCACCGGCTGGAAGATGTCGATGCCGAATGCGCCGAGATTCGTGACCGTGAAGGTGGCGCCGCCCATCTCGTCGGGGCGCAGCCGGTTCAGCCGCGCCGCTTGAGCGAGCTCGGCCACGCGCTGTGACGTGGCCCTGAGATCGGCTTTCTGCGCCCCCTGCAGAACGGGGACGATGAGACCGGCGTCGGTCGCCATGGCCACGCCGACGTTGACGTCGGCGAACCGTTCGATGACGCCGTCGACCCAGTGGGCGTTGAGCTCGCCGTGTCTCTGGAGGGCGACGGCTATGGCCCGCACTATCAGGTGCGTGACGCTGAGACGCTCCCCCCAGCTTGCCGAAAGCTCCCGGCGCGCCCGCTCGGCCGAGGCGAAGGAGACATCGGAGAAGAGGGTGAACTGAGGAATCGAACCGGCCGCCCCCATACGGCGCGCCATGGCGCCGCGCACCCCGATGGGGCGCTCCCGGCGCACCCCGCCTCCGAGGCCGTCGCCGTCCTGTTGCGGCGCGGCCGGCTCCGAGTGGGCCCCCGAGCCGCTCGCTGCGGCGACATCGTCGGTGGTGATGCGCCCCTTGGGCCCCGAGCCCCGCAGGGTCGCGAGGTCGACGCTTCGATTCCTGGCCATCTTGCGGGCGGCAGGTGAAGCACGCAGACGCCCGTCCGACTCACTCCGCCCGTCCTCGGCGCCCGGGCCATCCGCGGGACCGCTCGGCGCTGCCCTGGAGGTCTCGGCGCCGGCGTGATCGTCGCGGGCAGGGGGCCGAGGAGACGTCGCCGCACCCGCGCCGGGGAGTTGCTCTCCTTCGGCCAGGATCACCCCGATGGTGGTGCCGACACTCACGGTCAGACCTGCCTCCACGAGGATTCCCATGCGCCCGTCCTCGGGTGCCTCGACCTCCATCTCGACCTTGTCGGTCATGATCTCGGCCACCGGGTCACCGGCTTGAACCTCGTCACCTTCGGCGACCACCCACTTGACGAGCTCGCCTTCGGTCATCGTCATCGACGACTTGGGCATGACGATTTCGCGCACCTGAGATTCCCTTACCCCGTCATGATCTCGACGGCGGCCTTCACGATGTCCTCTTCCTGCGGAACAACGCCCTTTTCCAACTCGGGGTTATAGGGGATGGGGGTCTCGAGTCCGGCCAGTCGCTTGACCGGAGCTTCGAGGAAGTCGAACGCGTCGCTCTCGGTGACCGTCGCTGCGATCTCACCACCGAAGCCGCCGGTGAGAGGCGACTCGTGCACAACAAGAAGACGGCCCGTTTTGGACACCGATCCGATGATCGTGCTGCGGTCGAGTGGCCGAAGGGTGCGCACGTCGATCACCTCTGCGTCGATGCCCTGATCTTTGAGCGAGCCGGCCGCGGCCAGCGCTTTCGACACCATGGCGGACCAGCAGACTATCGAGATGTCCCTGCCCTCGTGCGCCACCGCGGCGCGACCGAGGCCGCCACCGTAACTTTCGTTCCGGACCTCGCCTTTGGTCTTGTAGAGAAGCTTGTGCTCCAGGAACACAACCGGGTTGGGATCCGCTATTGCCGCCGTCAGCAGACCTTTGGCATCGGCTGCGTTCGAGGGCATGACGATTTTCAAGCCGGGGACGTTAGCCAGCCATGACTCGATGGACTGCGAGTGCTGTGCGGCCGCTCCGGTGCCCGAGCCGGTCGGTGCCCGGAGGACCAGCGGCACCTGCGCCTTGCCTCCGTACATGAAGTGCAGTTTTGCGGCCTGGTTGCAGAGTTGATCCATCGCATTCGCAGTGAAGTCTGAGAATTGCATCTCGGCGACGGGCCTCATCCCGACGAGTGCGGCGCCGACTGCGATTCCAACTATGCCGATTTCCGAGATGGGCGTGTCGCGCACACGGTCTTCACCGTATTTCTCGAGAAGCCCGGTAGTCACGCCGAAGGCGCCTCCATAGACGCCAATGTCCTCTCCCATCAAGAACACCGATTCGTCGGAGGCCATGGCGTCGTCGAGCGCTTCCCTGATCGCCTCGCCATAGGTAATGGAGCGCGCCTCAGGCATATGTCTCATTCTCGATGCCGACGAGGGTGGGGTCCGGCCCCGACCTCGCCTCCTCGATGGCGCGTGAGATCGTGTGTTTGGCTTCCTCGGCGATGCGATCTGCGGTCGCCGCGTCGAATAGCCCGGCATCGATGGCGACGCGTGCAAAGCGCTGGGTGGGATCTTTGTCGCGCCATTCCTTGATCTCTTCGCGGGTGCGGTACAGGTTCTGGTCGCTCTTCGAATGACCTTTATGACGATAGGTGAGGCACTCGATCAGGGTTGGGCCTTCGCCGGAGCGGGCTCGCTCCACTGCTCGTCCGGCCTCCTCTTTGACCGCGATGACGTCGTTGCCGTCGATGGTCACGCCGGGGAATCCATAGGCATCGGCGCGCCGCGACAGCCGGTCGATCGCAACCGCTTTCGTCCACGCCATCGACATCCCATAGTGATTGTTCTCGCAAATGAAGATGACGGGAAGCTTCCAGATCGCCGCCATATTGAGCGCTTCGTGAAAGGCTCCTTCATTGGCGGCGCCATCGCCGAAGAAGCACACGACGACACGGTCGGAGCCTCGTTGCTTGAGAGCGAGAGCGGCGCCTGCGGCTATCGGTATGGAGCCGGCCACGATTCCGTTGGCGCCGAGATTCCCGGCATCGAGGTCGGCGATGTGCATCGACCCACCCCGGCCCCGGCAATAACCGGACTCCTTGCCCAGCAGCTCCGCGAGCATCAGCGTCACGTCTGCACCCTTTGCGATGCAATGCCCGTGGCCGCGATGTGTGCTGGTGATGTAGTCGCCCTGGTCGAGTGCTGCTATGGCTCCAGTGGCGCTTGCCTCCTGGCCGATCGAAAGATGCATTGTCCCGTGCAGGAGCCCTCGGGCGAACAGATCGTCGACGGCCTCTTCGAACCGGCGGATCGTCCACATCGTGGTCAGAAGCTCGATGGCTTCGGCTCGGTTCAGCTGGCCAACGTCTCCCATGGAACCTCCTCGATGCCGAAGGTGTCGAGATGCTCCTGCATGTGCCAGGCCTTCGACAGGACACGCGTTTCGTTCACCTCGACATCATCGAATGTTAGAGCGCTCCCTTGAGCTACTTGCTTCAGCACCCTTGCACCCTCGGCCAGCCCCATCGGCACCAGGTTGCGCTCGCGCGCCTGGTCGGCGGGCCAGGCGAAGCCGAATATCTCCTCGCCTCCGATGCCGCTGATCAGATCCCCGGGCGCGAGGTCGTGTTTCGCGGTCGCCCCGAGCTCGGCCATGTGGTATTCGGGGACGAGGGTGGCTCGGCTTCCCCTGACCGCTTCGACGATGCTCACCGGAATCTCGAGGTTGGCGAGATGGAACGGGCGCGTGAGCGTCCAAAAGGGGCCGGTCCCAACGCTCAGGTACCTGAGGTCCGATGCAACGTCGGCGTCGTCGGTGGTGACGACGACGAACACTCCTGGAGCGACATCTCCGGTCACATAGTCAACCACACCGCGCTGCGACAGAATGCCGCCGTCCTCCACGGGGCAGAAGGTTGTCGCGAGATCCGCTGTATTGGCCACGGGACCGTGCATTCCCGGCACGTCCAGTGTCAGGCCGGTTGCGTTGGCCAACGCGGTCATCTCACACATCGTCTTGGTCCCGTCTATGAACGCCGCCAACATGCGCGGGTTCATTCCCTTGGCCACTGCTTCTGCGCGCACGCTGGAAGGCGTGGCCCTGAAGTCCAGTGGGTTGTTCTTGCCCTTTCCGGCGGCGACGACCTCGAGGCCGATGGTGCGGCAGAGATCGACGAGCCCCCAGGCCACCGCGGGCTCGTCACCGGCGCCGATTGTGTAGACCTTCCC
The DNA here is from genome assembly GCA_013817045.1 of Actinomycetota bacterium. Lineage (GTDB taxonomy): Bacteria > Actinomycetota > CADDZG01 > CADDZG01 > WHSQ01 > JACDDL01. The sequence continues at coordinate 5,818 of JACDDL010000081.1, forward strand.
AGAGAGGGCGAATATCCGCCGCAGGAGCCGGCCGACGGTGACATCGGCTTCGACGTTCATCGAAACGAGGTGCTTCTTGGCGAACGCGGTGGCCAACCCGACCCGGATCCCGACCTCGGGGACGCCCGTGGCTTCGACCACCACGTCCACGGGGAGGTGGGGGATGAGCTCGGAATCGGGGGTGATCACCGTGCGTCCCTCGCTCACCGCCCCGGCACCAGCGTCGGCCTCGTCTACGCGAAGAGGGTTGGAGACGCCGGTGCGCGCAAGCGCCCGGGTCGTCCGTTCGAGGTCGACGTCGGCAAGCGCCACGATCTCCATGCCGGGCAGGTGAGAGCACTGGCTGACGATGCCTGCGCCCATCTGGCCGATTCCGATGAGGCCGATGCGAATCGGGGCGCCGGTCTCGGCGCGCCGGTGCAGGTACCCGGAGTTGGAGCCCCTCATCCTCTGTGGTCCATGATCACAGCTTCCTCGGGCGCTTCGGCGGGAGCCACCTGACGGCGGCGAAGAATGATTCACATTGATGGCTCACGTATGTGCACGAGCACTCACATTTGAGCATACCATCCGCCCCCTGAGCGGGGCAAGCGTGCGATAATGGGTGGGGAGGGATGACATGGGTCGCACCGTCGCAGTGGTTCTCGGCGCAGGAAGCGGAGCGCGCGCGAGACATGCTGTGAACAAGGTCTACCTCGACCTCGACGGGCTGCCGATCATTGCCCGGGCCGTCCGTCCCTTCATCGCCCACCCCGGCGTAGACGAGACCTATGTGGTGGCCGCGCCGGGCGAGCTCGGGACATGCGCCGAAGTCCTGGGGAATGCCGGCTGCGTCGTTCACGGAATCCTTCCGGGAGGGGCCACCCGACATGCATCCGAGGCAGGCGCCGTCGAGCACTTCGCAGCCCGCATCGAGAGCGGAGATATCGAGCTCATCCTCATCCACGACGGAGCGCGCCCCATCTACCAGGGCGCCTCGCTGGGTGCGCTCTTAGACCGGGCACGGAAAGCAGGGGGAGCAATCTGCGGCGTGCCACTCAAGGAGGAGCTGGTGAGCGTGACAGATCACGGCGTCTCTGGGTGGCGAACGACCGAAGATCTCTGGTGTGCGCAGACCCCTCAGGTGTTCAAGGCGGCCATACTGCTCGACGCCTTTCGTGCGGCGAAGGTGGCCGGCTTCGAAGGCACCGACACGGCTTCCACAGTTGAGAGAATGGGACTACCAGTCGAGGTCGTCCAAGGCGATCCGCGCAATATCAAGATCACTTTCCCAGAGGACGTGGTTCTCGCGGCGTCCCTGGTCAGGGCGCCGCAATGAGGGGGTGGGGTTGTGAAGGTTAAGTCATCGTTGATGTGTCAGAACTGTGGGCGCCAAACTTCGCATGAGTTGCACTATGTGGGCTCGTCGTTGCACGAGATCCGCTGCCTGCAGTGTTCGACCGAGACATGGGGCCACCACCACCCAGTGGCCGGCTACGTGGGCGAGTTGCGGGGGCGCATAGTCACCAAGCCCTGGCGGGTGTTGCGCGAGATGACGACCGAGCCGGCCACGATCCGGTCGCTGCTGCAGCGCGTTGCAACGAAGCCGGTGCGAGTGGCCAGCGAGCTCATCGAGATCTTGCGCTAGCCACAGACGGAGGCTTTCCTGTGGCCGACTAACCTCCGGCTTCGATCCGGATCGTCTGGCCGACTTCGACCTTGGGAAGGGGAACCTCTTCGAGGCATACATCGCCGGGAAGCTCCGCCTCGTCGTTGCCGTTGCACTTGAACACAGCATGGCCCAGGACCGCAATGTTCTTGTTGGCGACGTCGCCCACCGCGGTGACCCTTATGGGATCGTGCGAGCCAAAACAGACCAGATCGCCCGGCTGCACCGCTTCAAAGGTATCGTCCGGCTGGTGGATCACGGCGAATTCCCGCAGCTCTTCGGGAGCGTCCTCGTTGAAGAGCACGATGATCCGTTCGGCGAAAAACTCTCCCAGGAGGGGGCCGATTGATGTCACGACCGTCGAGTACCGCACGGATTGGATGCCCCTATGCCGGTCTTATCTGGTCCGGGCCGACGCCTGAGACAAAGACATCCTCCTTGATGAACATCATCAGCGGGCCCGCCGGTGACGTCGGGTAGACATCCACTGTGGGAACCTTCTTCATCGGGTAGACGCCAACGCGCGCCGTGCCGCCACAGTCGATCACCGCACAGGCGATCTTCTCGAACTTGGCCGAGCTCTTGAAGCCGTCGAACGCCTCACCCCCGGTGAGCTCCGCTATCTTGGCAGCGACCGGGTGGATACCCCCGCCCGTGACGCTGTAGATCAGAGGCTTGTCCTCAGTGGGTGTGATGACCAGCGGGCCGCCCCAACCCCCGCGGCCCGCCTCGATCTTTACCGAGCGATACTCCGCCATGTCCAGTCCTCCTCTGTCCGCGGAGGGCCATCTTAGTGCTCCTGCGCGGAAGTAACGCCAGCGTCCAGGGCGGCACTGCGCGGCGAGGGCAAGGCGCGAGGAGTCGTGCGTACCCGGAGGGTACGTGCGCGACGAGGAACGCCGCCATCGTCGATGCAGGGTCGTTCTGGGGCGACGGGACTTACGCAAAGGTGCACCTAGTGGCTCGATCAGCCCCGACTAGACTAGTCGCCCGAGTAGAGGCCGAAACTGGCGAAGTAGGCAATGACCGTGGCTATCGGGCCGGTGATCATGCGGGAGAAGAGCACCGCAGGCACTCCCACCTCGACCGTCTCGGGCTCGGCCTCTCCCAACGCCAGTCCTACGGGGATGAAGTCACAACCCACCTGAGGATTGATGGCAAACAGCGCAGGCAGGGAGTACTGAGGCGGGATGTTGCCTCTTGCTATCTCCGAGCCGAGCAGCGTCCCGATGATCTGGGCGATTACGGCGCCCGGGCCGAGCAGCGGCGAGAGGACCGGCAGGGCGACGATGACCGTGAGGATTATCAACCCGATCGCGCTCGATGCCAACGGTGAAAGCGTCTCGGCAATGAAGTCGCCAATGCCGGAAGCATTGATGATTCCGATGACGAGTGAGATGAAGACCATGAATGGGAGGACGTTCCGCAGCACCGTTTCTACTGCGTCGCGGCCTGCCTGATACAAAGCCCCGACGATGCCTCCGACACTTCGGCCGATGCGCTCGAGCAATGCTGTGAGGCCCTTCATGCTCTCGCCCCTTCGGCCGTTTCCTCAGAGCTTCCGGCGCCGGTGCGCCGTCCCATCATGATCGCTGTGATGGCTTCGGTCACTATCCCCCTGATGAGGATGACGACCAGTCCCACCAGCAGATAGCGGATGGCCAGATCTCCAAGAGGAAGGTCCAGCCTGGTCAATCCGGCTGCGATGCCCGCATAGACGAACAGCTCTCCGGGATTGACATGGGGAAAAATCCCCAGGGGCGGGTGCACGAACGACACTGCGGAATCGTAGAAAGCCGGCTTGTAGCGCTCGGGAAGAAATCTACCCATCGTGTAGGCCATCGGGTTCGTCAGGAAGAAGACGGCGAGCACCGGCAGCACCAGGTAACGCAATGGAAGGAAGGTGATCCCGGGCCGCGCCGCGAACACGGCAAAGCGGTCGATTCGCTCCGGGCCTATGAACCGGATCAGCGCGTTGACGAAGGTCAACAGCACGAGGAGCAGAGGGATGATCCCGGTAAGAAGCGCGACAAAGAAATCGGCTCCTTCCTGGAACAGCCCTATGAAGCTTTCGGCAAGTCGTGCTAGTGCGTCCATGCATCACCCCCTGAAGAACTGACGGATTCGCGTTGCCCTTCCTGCTCTCGGTGCCCGAGCAGAGTCTTTGCGGCATCGGAGACGGCGCGCTCGACGGTTGAGGCCGGGCCGGTGCAGACGAGCTCTTCGAGGGGACGGCCGACGAGCCCAGGCCGGGGCCGCGGGCGGGCGAAGACCGTGAGCCCGCGCAGGATCTCTGCCCCCGCCACTTGTCCGGCCTGATTCGCAACAAGGGTGCAATATGCGATGCCTCTGATCCTCGAGCCGCTCCGGCCGGTGGCGCTGGGGCCGAGGCGCCTTAGCCTGCGCACATGACTCTGATAGACGGCCGCCTGGCGATAGGCGAGAGCCATCTGGATGGCCCAGCCGATGACCAGCCCAACTATCACTACGACTCCTGCCCCTGGGGTCATATCTCGGAATCTTACAGCCCCTCCCCGAACCTGTCCGGGTTTAGAAGCTGACGCAACTGCCCATGGCGTGAATAACTAAACTGCAACTCATGACCGGTCTGTATCCATCTTCGAGGGAAGCCGATGTCGTGCTCAGAGATGGGTCGACGGTTCGCATACGTCCGGTGCGGCCCAGCGACGAGCCGGCGGTGCGTTCCTTCCTGGAGGGCCTTTCCCGCCAGTCGCGCGCCCTGCGCTTCTGGTCCGGCGCCGCGAACCTCGAACGCGCTGCGGCGTGGGAGGTCGACGTCGACTATCGGGACCGCTACGGGTTGGTTGCCACCACCGGTTCGGATGAACGAGTGGTGGGTGAGGCGATGTACCGGAGAATAGGCGGCGACCGGGCGGAGGCCGCCTTTGCGGTGGCTGATGCCCACCAGCGGCGGGGACTTGGGACGCTGCTGCTGGCGCAACTGGCGGAGGCAGCCGAGCAGAACGGCATCGCCGTGCTCGAGGCGGACGTACTGGCCGCCAATCACCGCATGATCGAGGTCTTCCGCCGGAGCGGCTTTCCGATTCGTCTGCGAGCGGAACCGGGGGAGGTCAAGGTCGAGGTCGTTACCTCTCTGTCGCCCGAGGGAATCGAACGCTTCGAGCACCTCGAACAACTCGCCAGCGTGGCTTCGTTGCAGAGCTTCTTTTCACCTCGGACGGTTGCGGTTGTGGGAGCGTCTCGCTCCAGGGGCACCATAGGGGGCGAGGTGTTTCACAATCTTCTGGCAACGAGTTTCAACGGCCCCGTCTATCCAATCAATCCGAATGCGGACCATGTGCAGTCGGTAACTGCTTATGGATCGGTGAAAGAGGTGCCGGGACCGGTCGATCTCGCGGTGATCGCAGTGCCCGCTTCCGGTGTTGCCGGTGTGGCCCGCGAGTGTGGCGTCAAAGGAGTAAAGGCGCTGGTGGTTATCTCCGCCGGCTTCTCCGAGACCGGCGAGGCGGGGGTGGAACTTCAGCGCGAGCTGATGGAGATCTGTCGCGCTGCGGGAATGCGTATGATCGGGCCGAACTGCATGGGGATCTTGAACGCAGATCCCAGGATTAGCCTTAATGCGACCTTCGCGCCCATGTTTCCCCCCCATGGACGCGTGGGCTTTCTCTCTCAAAGTGGGGCCTTGGGATTGGCCGTCATCGACCATGCTCGGGATCTGGGGTTGGGCATCTCATCGTTTGCCTCGGTGGGAAACAAGGCGGACATCTCCGGCAACGATCTCATACAGTATTGGGAGTCCGACGAGGGCACCGATCTCATCCTTCTCTATCTCGAGTCCTTCGGGAACCCTCGCAAGTTCTCGCGTACGGCTCGACGAGTGGGACGGAGCAAACCCATCATTGCGGTCAAGAGTGGCCGTTCTTCCGCCGGAGCGCGCGCCTCGTCATCACATACCGGCGCACTGATAGCCGCCTCGGATGTCACGGTTGATGCGTTGTTCAAGCAATCGGGGGTTGTCCGGACAGAGACTCTCGAAGAGATGTTCGATGTGGCGTCGTTGCTCGCCAACCAGCCACATCCGACCGGCAAGCGCGTCGCGATCGTGACCAATGCGGGAGGTCCGGGAATCCTGTGTGCCGATGCATGCGACGCCGGCGGCCTGGAGGTCGTCGAGCTGGGTGAGGGGACGCGCTCCGAGCTGTCTGAGTTTCTCCCCGCCGAAGCGTCGCTCACCAACCCGGTCGATATGATCGCAAGCGCCACGGGCGCAGATTACCGGCGCGCCATCGAGGTGGTTGCTTGTGACCCTTCTGTTGATGC
>JACDDL010000082.1 GCA_013817045.1 Actinomycetota bacterium
CGCAATGCCGGTTGTGGGCTATACCTTCCTGGCCGGGTGGCTGGCCATCTCGGGCGTGATCCCTTTCGCGGGCTTCTGGTCCAAGGATGCAGTCCTTGCCGCTGCATGGGTCGAGGGCAACTACGTGCTGTGGGGGGTGGGCGTATTCACCGCGCTGCTTACCGCCTTCTATATGTCGAGGTTGTACCTCCGGGTGTTCGAGGGCCCCTTGCGGACGCCCGAGGGAACCCATGCCCATGATGCGCCCCGCACGATGGCGGCCGCACTGGTGCCGCTTGCCGTGCTTTCGGTGGTCGGCGGCGCGATCAATCTGCCCGTCCTGCTGACGCTCGAGCATTTTCTGGAGCCGGTGGTGGGAGAATCGCAAGTTCCGGAAGGAGCCCTTGCGTTCATTCTTTCCGGCATCGCTCTGGTGGTTGCGGTGGTCGGGATCATGCTGGCTCGTTCGGTCTACATGACGTCCGGCGCCGAGGCGCGCCGGGCGCGTCTCGTTCGCCCCATGGCGCCGCTGGTCAACGGCGCCCGCCGCAAGTTCTACATCGACGAGCTCTACGGGCGCCTGATCGTCCTTCCCGGTAAGAGGTTCGCGCTGTTCTGCGCCGAGGTGCTCGACCGTAAGGGGATCGACGGCATCGTGAACGGAACCGCCACGGTGATCGGCCGAACGTCTCAGGGGCTGCGCCACATCCAAACAGGCTACGTACGCAACTACGCGGCGACGTTCCTGTTTGGTGTCGTCGCAGTGTTTTCCTTTCTGATTCTGCGGGTGGTCGCCGGATGAACGATCTGCCTTTCCTGGATATCACGCTGTTTCTGCCGCTGGCCGGCGCCCTGCTCATGGTGCTCATCCCTAAGCGTCTGGAAGCTGTGCTGCGACTTGCGGCGCTCTTGGTCACGACCGCGACATTCGTTGTCTCTCTGGGGGTATTGGTCACTTTCGACACCGGTACGCCTGGCTTCCAGCAGGGCACGGAGTTGAGCTGGATTCCCGAATGGGGGATTGGCTACATAACCGGTGTGGACGGAGTCAGCCTGTGGGTGATCATGCTAACGACCTTCCTCATGCCGCTCTGCATCCTGACGTCATGGACGATCAAGACACAGGTCAAGCCGTACTTCATCCTCCTGCTCACGCTCGAAACGGGCATGCTCGGAGTCTTCTCCTCGCTCGACCTCTTCTTGTTCTACGTCTTCTGGGAGGCCGTCCTGGTGCCCATGTACTTCTTGATAGGCATGTGGGGTCACGGACAACGCGTCTATGCCGCTATGAAGTTCTTTCTCTTCACGCTGGCAGGCTCGCTGTTCATGCTGCTCTCGATCCTCTACCTCTATTTCGCGTCGCAGGGGAGTGCTGCGGCGCCGACCTTCGATTACCGCTCGCTGGTCGGGACGCCGTTGTCACTCGAGGTCCAGATCCTGTTGTTTCTGGGATTCTTCGCCTCGTTCGCAGTCAAGGTGCCGTTGGTGCCGCTGCACACATGGCTCCCCGACGCCCATACGGAGGCTCCCACCGCGGGCTCGGTCATGCTGGCTGCTGTCCTTCTGAAGATGGGGGCCTACGGGCTCATTCGCTTCGGGATTCCATTGTTCCCGGACGCGGCGCGCCTCCTGGCACCCGTCATCATCACGCTGGCTATCATCGGAATCATCTACGGGGCGCTGATCGCAATCGTCCAGCACGACGTGAAGCGCCTGGTGGCGTATTCGTCGGTGGCGCATCTGGGTTTCGTCGTCCTGGGGTTGTTCGTCGGAACGATCCAGGGCATGAGCGGCGGGATACTCCAGATGCTCAATCACGGCCTCTCGACCGGTGCTCTATTCCTGCTCGTGGGGTCGCTCTACGACCGCCGCCACACCAGGGAGATCGCGGAGTTCGGGGGCCTTGCACGCTCGGTGCCGGTCCTGGCGGGCATCTTCCTGATAGTCGTGTTGTCATCGCTCGGCTTGCCGGGGCTCAACGGATTCGTCGGCGAGTTCCTCGTGCTGCTGGCGACGTACCAGAGCTACGGCTGGTGGGTCATCCCGGCGACGTTCGGCATCGTGCTCGCGGCCATCTACCTGCTATGGGCTTACCAGCGCATATTTCACGGAACCATCTCGGTGGAAGCCAACCGCCACTTAGAGGACTTCCATATGCGCGAGTACGTCATGTTTGCCCCGCTGGTTGCTCTAATCATCGCAATCGGCGTGTACCCGAAACCGTTCCTGGAACGCATCGAGCCGTCCGCCAAAAAGGTCGTGAGGCAGCTGAACAACGCTTCGGTGGTGCCGGAGACGAGTGGTTTGGCGGAGGCGCCGTAGTGGACCTGGTCAATGCCTGAATTCACACAGCCCCAGGTTCAGCTCTCAGGGGTCGCTCCCGAGATCATCCTGGTGGCAACTGCGCTGATTCTCCTCATTGTCGACACGCTTATCGGCGAGCGCCGCAACCGGTGGTTCCTGGCCGCTATGGCCACGGCCGGCCTCGTGGCGGCGGGGGGCTTCGCCGCCTCCACCTGGGGCGACAATGAGCTTCAGCTTTCGGGCGCCATTGCACTCGACGGCTTTGCATCGTTTGTGAAGATCAGCCTTGCCGTTTTCGGTCTTCTCACCGTCTGGGTTGGGCGTGACTACCTCGTGCGCGACGGCCTCGAGGATTCTGAGTTCTACGCATTGGTCCTCCTGGCCGTCTCCGGGATGATGCTGATGGCCGCCGCGGCCGACCTCATCGTCATGTTTCTGGCCCTCGAAACGTTCTCGATCGCGCTCTACGTCCTGGTGGCGTTCAAGAGCGGGTCACTGACCAGCCAGGAATCGGCGATGAAGTACTTTCTGCTGGGCGCGTTCTCCTCGGCCTTCTTTCTGCTGGGCATCGCCCTCACCTACGGCGCGGTGGGGGCAACTGCGCTCTACGGCGGCAGTGACCCGGCAACGGAGCCGGGAATAGCCTTATTCTTGTCGACCAGCCCGGCTGCAAATACGGGCCTTCTGGTGCTGGCTACCGGATTCCTGATCATCGGTCTCGGCTTCAAGATCGCGGCGGTCCCGTTTCATATGTGGACCCCCGACGCTTATCAGGGCGCCCCTTCACCGGTCACCGGATTCATGGCGGCCGGGACCAAGTTCGCCGCCTTTGCGGCTATTCTCCGCCTCTTCGACGTAACGCTGTTCTCCTTGCGCGCCGAGTGGCGGCCCCTCGCGATTGCAGCTGCCGTGGCGACCATGATCATCGGCTCGGTGCTCGCGGTGGTGCAGGACGACATCAAGAGGCTCCTCGCCTATTCGTCTATCGCCCACGCGGGCTTCATCCTCACCGCGGTCATTGCCGCGAACGACCGCGGTGTCTCGGGGGCGCTGTTCTATCTGTCGACCTACGGGCTCGCGGTATTGGGCGCTTTTGCGGTGGTGTCGGTTGTCTCCGGGCAGGATGAGGCACGAGTGCGCCTGACGGGATACAAGGGCCTCTTCTACGACCACCCTGCGCTGGCCGTGGCGCTGACCCTGTTCCTGTTGTCGTTGGCCGGTGTACCCGTAACGGCCGGTTTCTTTGGCAAGCTGGTGGTGTTCGGCGCGGCCGTTCAGGCCAGCTACTCGTGGGTCGTGGCGATAGGAGTCATCACCAGCGCTATCGCCGCCTTCTTCTATCTCAAGATCATGGTGCGAATGTACCTGGAGGAAAGTGAGGGCGAACCGGCCCCCTTGCCCGTCGGACGTCTGGCAACGAGCGTCATCGCCATCACGGCGGTGGCGACAATCGGTTTCGGCGTCGTGCCGGGGCCGCTCCTGCGGGCGGCCGAGGATGCAACGATTTTCTTTCAGCCGGCGCCCGAAACCGAACAAGCACCGCTAGGAGGTTGAGCAGTCACAGATGAGCGTTCAGGAGCTCGAGCAATGGGTGGACTCGGCGGGAGCCGGAGAGCCTGAGTCCCTGGAGGAGCTGTATCGGGGGACTCTGTTGGGAGTGGCGGCAGGCAACGCTCTCGGTATTCCGGCCGAAGGACATTCCCGCCGCAGTGTGGAGCGCAGCTTCCACGGCGGTCCCACCGAGGTGGACCCGTCCGAGCAGGCTGCACCATGGGACGACGACCTCGCCCAGACGGCCGTCCTCGCGGAGGCGCTGGCCGAGGGTGAGCTCGATTTCGAGGACCTTGCCCGCCGCTTCGTGACGTGGGGACAGACCAACGGCCGAGGGATCGGGCATCTGACATCGGAGGTTCTCGACCAACTGACGGGCGGCGAATCGGCATCGAGCGCTGCCCGGATCGTCTGGGAGCGCAGGCCACTCAGCTCGGCGGGAAACGGCGCGGTCATGCGCTGCTCACCGGTCGCCCTTCGATGGAGAGTATCGGGACGCAATCTCGTCAGGGACGCGCGCACGAGCGCGTTGGTGACCCACTACGACCCCTTGTGCGAATGGTCGACCGTTGTGATGAGTGTGACGCTCGCCCTCTTATTGTCGGGCGCGCCGGTGGAGCTGGATCGGCTCGCTGCTCACATCGACGCAACCGGCGCGCCGGATGAGGTTGCCACGGCGATTCGCGCGGCCGGCCGCGGCGGGCTCCGGGGGTTCGAGCTCGATGACCCGATGGACATGGGCTACACGATCAAGGGGATGCAGGTGGGGTTGTGGGCCGCCACGTCGGCGGACGCCGACTTCGAGGCCGTGCTCACCGAGGTGGTGGGCGAGGGCGGCGACACCGACACGAACGGAGCGATCGCAGGAGCCGTGATGGGGGCGCGGCTGGGAGCGGGCGCAATCCCAGGCCGCTGGCTCGACAACATCGCCCGGACGGACCGGCTGGTGGAGCTGGCCGACGCATTGTTGGAGAAAGCCAGGTATTAGCTGCTTCGCCGCGCGCCTCAGAGCAGCGGACGCCGGAGAGGAATGCAGACCATGTTCACCACCCGACCGGAGCTGCGCGGAACCCTCGGCATGGTCGCGTCTACACACTGGCTGGCGTCGGCCTCCGGAATGGCGGTTCTAGAGGCAGGGGGCAACGCCTTCGATGCCGCCGTTGCGGCGGGTTTCGTGTTGCAGGTGGTCGAACCACACCTCAACGGCCCCGGCGGGGAGGTGCCCATCGTCGCCTACACCGCCGACCGCGGTGCACCGTTGGTGGTGAACGGACAGGGACCCGCTCCGGCGGCTGCTTCGATCGCCCATTTCTCCGAGCTCGGCCTCGACCTGGTGCCGGGAACCGGCCTTCTCCCTGCGTGCGTGCCCGGAGCTTTCGACGCATGGATGGCTCTCCTGCTGGAGGGCGGAACCTTTCGGCTCGGCGAGGTCATGAAGTACGCCATCGGGTATGCCGCCGGCGGCTATCCCGTGGTCCCGGGCATCACCGAGGCGGTCGAAGACGTCCGGCATCTCTTCCAGACCGAGTGGGCCGACTCGGCCGGGCTCTATCTCGCACCTCACGGCGCGCCGCGCCCGGGGACGTTGTTCAAGAACCCCACCCTGGCTGCGACCTATGCGCGCATCGTCGCGGAAGCCCAGGCGCTAACGAATGAACGTGAGGGGCAGATCGAAGCGGCGCGCGACGCCTTCTACGACGGTTTCGTGGCCGAGGCCATCGAGAGTTATTGCGCCGACAACGAGGTGATGGACACTTCAGGAAAACGCCACGGTGGTCTCTTGACCGGCGGCGACATGTCGCGCTGGAGGGCCTCCATCGAAGATCCCTTGACGTTCGATTACCACGGCTACACGGTATGCAAGACAGGGCCATGGGGGCAAGGGCCTGTGTTTCTGCAGCAGCTCTCGCTGCTGGACGGGTTCGATGTCGTTTCCATGGACGATGTCGAGCTGATCCACACCGTGGTCGAGTGCGCCAAGTTGGCGTTCGGCGATCGCGAGGCCGGCCTGGTACGGGGATCCTGCATTCGTAGACGTACCCATCGCCGGTTTGCTCGACACAGGCTACGCCGCGGCGCGCCGGACCCTGGTGGGGGATGAGGCATCCCGGGAACTACGGCCCGGGAGGGTAGACGGCCGCCTACCCCGGCTGCCTCCCGAGAAGCTGTGGCGCGCAGAGCGAACGGACCCCTCGGCCGAGCCGTCGATCGCCCCTCCTCCCGACCTGCCGGGCGATACCTGTCATCTCGATGTGGCCGATCGTCACGGGAACCTCGTGTCGGCCACTCCCAGTGGGGGCTGGCTGCAGAGCTCGCCGGTGATACCGAGCCTCGGCTTCCCCCTCGGGACGCGCGCGCAGATGCTCTGGCTCGCCGAAGGTCTCCCCAACTCGCTTGAGGGCGGCAAACGCCCCCGCACCACCCTTACCCCGTCGCTGGCGCTGCGCGACGGAGAGCCTCACCTCGCATGGGGAACGCCGGACGGCGATCAGCAGGACCAGTGGACGCTCGTGTTCTTCCTCCGCCACGTGCTCCGGGGTCTCAATCTGCAGGAGGCGATCGACGCGCCCACCTGGCACACCGAGCACTTCCCGAGCTCGTTCTATCCCCGCACGGCCTACCTGAACCGGTTGGTGATCGAAGAGGGATTCGCCCCCGGCGTGGTCGAGGGGCTGAAGGCACGAGGACACGACGTGATCGTGTCGGAGCGGTGGTCGCTGGGACGCCTGAGCGCCGCAGGCCGCGAGCGCACCGGGTTGTTGAAGGCCGCCGCGAACCCAAGGGGAATGCAGGGCTATGCAGTGGGCCGTTGATGACGCGCCGACTGTGCACGGTGCCTTTTGGTGCCCTGAGCGGTCACGGTTGGGTTGGTTGCCGCCAGCGCCGGGGAGCGATCAGCGCCTCCGCTTTCCCCGGCCCCCACGATCCCTGATCGTAGGGCTCCACGGGAGGAGGGTCCTTGGTGATCGCCTCGAGGGCATGCCACGCAGCCTCGAGGGTCTCGGCGCTCGTGAACAGGGTGCGGTCGCCTATGAGGGCGTCGTGGATCAACCTCTCGTAGGCGCCTATGAGCTTGGAGCCGAAGGATCCGTCATAGGCGAAGTTCATGCTTGCCGGCGCCAATGAGAACGTCGGCCCGGGCCGCTTGGCCAGAAAGCCGAGCGAGATGCCCTCGGCGGGAGCGAGCTCCAGGGCGAGGTGGTCGTAGCTGAAGTCCCCCGGAGGGTCGCCGAACATGGTGCGTGGCGGCTGCTTGAAAGCGAGTGTGACCGACCACTGCTTTCCGGCCAGCCTCTTCCCCGTGCGCAGGAAGAACGGCACGCCGCTCCAGCGCCAGTTGTCGATCGCCAGGCGGGCGGCAAAGAACGTCTCCGTCTGCGAATCCGGGGCGACCCCCGCTTCGTCCCTGTAACCCACGTACTGTCCCCTCACGACGTCGTCTCGCCCAAGGGGCTGAAGGCAGCTCATCAACTTTGTCTTCTCCACCATGAGGTCGTCGGCGGCCAACCGGGCGGGTGGCTCCATCGCCACGAAGGTCAGAACCTGGAAGAGATGCGTGACGATCATGTCCTTCATCGCCCCGATGGTTTCGTAGAAGCCCGCCCGGGTGCCGATTCCAAGCGTTTCCGGGATGTCGATCTGAACGTGATCGATGTGTTGTGCGTCCCACACGGGCTCGAACATTCCGTTGGCGAACCTCAAGGCCAGGATGTTCTGGACGGTTTCCTTGCCGAGGAAATGATCGATTCGGTAGACCTGGGACTCGTCCAGGACCTCGTGAACCTCGGCGTTGAGTTTGCAGGTCGCGTCCAGGTCACTGCCGAAGGGCTTCTCGTAGATGACCCTCGACCGCTCCTTCAGGCCCCCCGCCCCTATCGCCTCCGTCAAAGAGGAGTAGGCAGAGGGCGGCACGGCGAAATAGAAGAGCCTCCGAGGTGAGCCCCCCAACTCGGCTTCGGCGGTACGGATCGTCTCCGTCACAGGCCCCGCGTCATCCGGCTTGAACTGCCCGGACGTGTAGCTGAGCTTGTCGGAGAACTCGCTCCAGGCGTCCTCCGATATGTCTCCCGGGGAGAACTCTTCGACCGCCCGGCGCGCAAGGGCCCTGAAGTCGTCGGTGGTGAGGTCTTCGAGCGAGTTCCCGATCACCCGGAAGCTGCCGGGGAGCAGCCCTTCCCGGCCGAGGTGCCAGAGGGCCGGCAGGAGGCTTCGCCGGGCGAGGTCGCCGCACGCTCCGAAGATCGTGATGACGTGATCGGCCGGAACGAGGTCGTCGGGCACCAGGTTGCCTCCTTGTCTGCGGGCTGTCGGACATAGCGGGCTCAAGGACGATGACGGTAAGCCTACGGGGCCGGACGCGCTGCCATCCGCGTTCCCATAGAGCGTTCACGAGAGGGCAAAAAGGCCGGTGCAGGGCACGTCCATGGTAGTTTTCGGCGTGTACCTAGGACGCTGCCCAGGGTGGCCAGAGGGAGACCGACTCAGGGGCAGATGGGTCCAATCCCAGCCGGTGGATTTGTTCGGCGCGACCAGGGAGCGTTAGGCACAAGTGGCCCGTAGTTATTTCAGCCAGTACCTGACCATAGGCCTGTTCCTCGTAGTCAGCGTTGGGCTCGTCATGGGAACCCTTCAACTGGCCAGGCTGCTCAGACCGAATGTCCCCTCTTACGAGAAGTACACGACCTATGAATCCGGCATCGATCCGATCGGGCAGGGCTGGGCCCAGACCAACGTGCGTTATTACATCTTCGCCCTGCTGTTCGTCGTCTTCGACGTCGAGGCTGTGTTCTTGTTCCCATGGGCGATCGTCTTCGAGAGATTGGGGACTCAAGCCTTGGTCGAGATGGTGATCTTCATCGCCATCCTGGCTCTTGCTCTGCTCTACGCCGTCAAGAAGAAGGTGCTCGATTGGCTGTAATCGAAAAGGTAAAGCTCCCCGGTCCGGCTTCGTGGTTGCTCAACTGGAGCCGCAAGTACTCGTTGTGGATGATGCAATTCGGCCTCGCTTGTTGCGGGATCGAGATGGGTGCGGCCATCGCAAGCAAGTTCGACATCATCCGCTTCGGGGTGATCCCGTTTCCGGCATCGCCCCGCCAAGCGGACCTGTTGGTGGTCGCCGGGACCGTGACCGACAAGATGGCGGCGCCGATCAAGCGCGTCTACGATCAGATGCCCGAGCCCAAATACGTCATCTCGATGGGTTCCTGCGCCAACTGCGGAGGGCCTTACTGGGATTCGTATGCGGTGACCAAGGGCGTGGACCAGATAATCCCGGTGGACGTCTATGTTCCCGGCTGCCCGCCCCGCCCCGAGGCGCTTCTGCAGGGAGTGATCCGCCTGCAGGAGAAGATCTCGAACGAGAACCCGACGGAGAAGTGGAAGGGACACGAAACGACCGTGCCCTACATTCCGGAGCCCGGTCTGGCGGGGGGCGCCTGAACGTGGCAAGACCGGGCGCAATCACCCCGCAGGAGGCACTTGACCGGGTCGGAGAGACCCTGGGGCCGTGGATCGAGGAGCCCAAGTTGAACTTCGGCGCAGTCGATCTCGTCTGCAAGCCCGAGAACCTCGTGCGGGTCATGAGAACGCTGCGCGACTCCGAGCACCTCGGTTGTGTCTTCTTCACCTTCTTGTCGGGAGTCGACCGATCGGAGCTGGGCGAAGGCGGCGGCGGGCTCGAAGTTCTAATCCACGTTTACTCGCCCGAGCACGCCGTCCACGTCACCGTTCACGTTCCCGTCGATCCTGCAGCGCCGGAATGCCCGAGCATCTCCGGAATCTACAAAGGCGCGTTGTGGCACGAGCGCGAAACGCACGAGATGTTCGGGATCCTGTTCCCGGACCATCCTCATCTGACGACCCTTTACCTCCCCGAGGACTTCGAGGGCCACCCGATGCTCCGGTCGTTCAAGCTGCCGACGCGCGTGGTCAAAGCGTGGCCCGGTGCCAAAGACCCCGAAGAAGCCGCAGCAGGAGGCCGGTAGATGGCGATGACGACGGGCCCCAAGCCGGCTTCCCGGGGTGCAGGCGCCGAGGGGCGGCTCCAGACCCAGGAGATGATCCTCAACGTCGGGCCGCAGCACCCCGCGACCCACGGGGTCTTTCGCCTGCTCGCCACGATCGACGGCGAGATTCTGATAAACGCCGAACCTGTGATCGGGTACATGCACCGGGGATACGAGAAGCTCGTCGAACAGCGCGACTACCGCCAGATAACCAACCTCGTGTCCCGCATGGATTGGTTGTCGGGAATCAACAACGAGCTTCCTTTGGCCCTGGCCGTCGAGCAGCTCATGGAGATCGAGGTGCCGCCCCGGGCCCAGTACCTGCGCGTGATCCTGTGCGAGATGAATCGCATCCTCAATCACCTGATGTTCTTCGCCTCGTTCGGCGCCGAGCTCGGGGCCATAACGCCGACGTTCTATGCCTTCCGTGAGCGCGAGGACATCCAGCGTGTCATGGAGGCCACGACCGGCGGGCGCATGCACTTCGGGTTCTTTCGCCCCGGGGGGCTCAAGGAGGACGTCCCCAGAGGGTTCGTCGATGAGGCTCTGAAGGGGGTCCGCCAGGTCATCGAGCGTCTGCCCGACTACGAGAATCTCCTGGTCGGGAACGAGATCTTCAAGCAGCGCACGATCGATGTCGGCGTGCTCGACAGGGAGGCGGCCTACTCCTATGGCGTGACGGGGCCGATTGCGCGGGGGTCCGGCATCGACATGGACGTCCGCAAGGACGAGCCCTATCTCGTCTACGACCAGTTCGAATTCGATGTCTGTTCGGCGCCCAACGGCGACTGCTTCGACCGTTTCTGGGTGCTCGTGCGCGAAGTCGGCGAGTCGGCCCGAATCGTCGAGCAGGCGATCGAAGGTCTCCCGCCGGGCCCAATCATGGGCAAGGTGCCGCGTGTGGTCCAGGCGCCGGCGGGCGAGGTCTACGTCCGCACTGAGAACCCGCTCGGGGAGCTGGGGATGTATCTGGTGTCGGACGGCGACCGCAGGCCCTATCGCCTCAAGATCAGGACGCCCTCGTACAGCAACGTGTCTGCGTTGTCACACGTACTTGCGAACACCTATGTGTCCGACATGATCGCGATCCTCGGCTCCTTCTTCTTCGTCTTGGGGGACATAGACCGCTGATGTTCGACATCACGCTCGCAACCTGGCAGATACTCGTGATCAAGGTGCTCGTCATCCTGACGGTGGTGCCTGTCGGCGCCTTGGTCGGCGGATATGCCGAGCACAAGGTCATGGCTCACCTTCAGCACCGGCTCGGCCCCATGTATCCCGGCGGTTGGCACGGCTGGGCGACGACCTTGGCCGACGGAATCAAGTTTCTCCTGAAGGAGGACATCATCCCGGCGGCTGCCGACCGCAAGGTTTTTTCGTTTGCGCCGGCGGCGATCATGGTGCCGATCATCATGATCTACCTGGTGATTCCGATCGACAGGAATCTGGTGATCGAGGATCTGGACGTCGGACTCTTCTACCTTCTTGCAATCGGATCCTTGTCCACCATCGGGCTGCTCATGGCCGGATGGTCGAGCGCCAACAAGTACGCGTTGATCGGCGCCCTTCGGTCGGCCGCCCAACTGATCGCATATGAATTGCCGATCGTCTTCGCGGCTGCGGTCGTCGCAATGCTGGCGGGGTCGCTTTCCTTGATCGACATCGTCGAGGCGCAGAATTTCCCCTTCGCCGTCTGGCCCCCCGGCATCGGCCTCGTTGCGTTCCTGTTGTTCACCGTCGGAGCCGTGGCGGAGATGACCAGGGTTCCGTTCGACATGCCGGTGGCCGAGTCCGAGATCATAACGGGACCGTTCACCGAGTATTCGGGAATGCGCTACATCTTCAGCCACATGTTTGCCGAGATGGGGCACATGGTCGCGTTCGGGGGGATCGCGGCG